>JBDHSY010000295.1:0-4575 GCA_039808405.1 Xanthobacteraceae bacterium | reverse complement strand
GCTTGTCCGCCGGCACGCTAAACTTCGCCATAATCCCTTGAAGGGACCGCAGGATTGAAAGGACCAGGAGGAACGTTCGAATGCGTGGATTGATGCAAGATTGGCCCATGCTGTGTCAGCGGATCATCGATCACGCCGCCACCATCCACCCCAAGCGCGAAGTTGTCACCCGGTCGGTCGAAGGCCCGATCCACCGCACCACCTACCACGACATCCGCGCCCGCGCGCTGAAAGTGGCGCAGCGGCTCGACCGCGACGGCATCAAGCTCGGCGACCGCGTCGCCACCATCGGCTGGAACACCTGGCGCCATCTCGAGTGCTGGTACGGCATCATGGGCATCGGCGCCATCTGCCACACCGTCAACCCGCGCCTGTTCCCCGACCAGATCGCCTGGATCGTCAATCACGCCGAAGACCGCGTGATGATCACCGACCTGACCTTCGTGCCGCTCCTGGAAAAGCTCGCCGACAAATTGCCGAGCGTGGAGCGCTTCATCGTGCTCACCGACAACGCCCACATGCCGCAGACGACGCTGAAGAACGCCGTCGCCTACGAGGACTGGATCGGCGAGGTCGACGGCGACTTCGCCTGGAAGACCTTCGACGAAAACACCGCCGCGGCGATGTGCTACACCTCCGGCACCACCGGAAATCCCAAGGGCGTGCTCTATTCGCACCGCTCCAACGTCCTCCACGCCATGATGGCCAACAATCCGGACGCGCTCGGCTCGCGCTCGAAGGATACAATGCTTCCGGTGGTGCCGCTGTTCCATGCCAATAGCTGGGGCATCGCCTTCTCGGCGCCGAGCCAGGGCACCAAGCTGGTGTTTCCCGGCGCCAAGCTCGACGGCGCCTCGGTGTACGAACTGCTCGAGACCGAAAAGGTCACCATGACCGCCGGCGTGCCGACGGTGTGGCTGATGCTGCTGCAATACATGGCGGCCAACAATCTCAAGCTGCCGCACCTGCGCGTGCTGATCTGCGGCGGCTCGGCGATGCCGCCGTCGATGATCAAGGCGTTCGACGACATGGGCGTCGAGGTGCGCCATGCCTGGGGCATGACCGAGATGAGCCCGCTCGGCACGGTCGGCTCGCTGCAGCCGCAGTTCGCGCACCTCGCCGGCGAGGACAAGATCAAGGTGCTGTCCACGCAAGGCTATCCGCCGTTCATGGTGGAGATGAAGATCACCGACGACGCCGGCAAGCGGCTGCCGTGGGACGGCACCACCTTCGGCCGCCTCAAGGTGCGGGGACCGGCGATCTCGCGTGCCTACTATCGGGTCGACGAGCCGATCCTCGACGAGGAAGGCTTTTTCGACACCGGCGACGTCGCCACCATCGACGAGTCCGCCTACATGCGCATCACCGACCGCTCCAAGGACGTCATCAAGTCGGGCGGCGAGTGGATTTCCTCGATCGATCTGGAGAACCTCGCGGTCGGCCACCCCAAGGTGGCCGAGGCCGCCGTGATCGGCGTGCCCCATCCGAAATGGGGCGAGCGGCCGCTCCTGATCGTGCAGCTCAAGGAAGGCGAGCAAGCCACCCGCGAGGAAATCCTCAAATTCATGGACGGCAAGATCGCCAAGTGGTGGATGCCGGACGACGTGGCCTTCGTCAGCGCGATCCCCCACACCGCCACCGGCAAAATCCTCAAGACGGCGCTGCGCGATCAGTTCAAGGATCACACGCTGCCGACCGCCGCCGCCTGACACACCTGGCGCGCGCCCCGCGAGCTCAGACCGCGGCGCAATGACACGATCCAGGGCGGCGCGGCTTGCGCCGCCTTTTACAATGTGCTTTGGAGGCCGTGAGGGAGGCGGCCGGACGAGGCCAGCCAATCCCTGCAGCGATCCCGACAATTTGAACTGTTGCGTTGAACGTTCGTTACGCGCCTGCGTCTAATCGGGACTGACTGGAATGCCTCTCGCGAAGCCGGAATGCCCCTCGATATTCTCACCCTCTACATCGTCATCCTGCTGAACTCGATGACCCTCGCGGTCATCTGGGCGGCGGTGGCCTACACGTACCGCTCGTTCATCGCGGCGCGCTACTGGCTGGCCGGTTGTCTGCTGACGATGACCGGCGGCGCGGTGATGGCGCTGCACGGCAATGGCGGCGGGCCGGTGCTCGCCGCCGTCATCGGCAACGGGCTGGTGATTTTCGGATTCTGCCTGTTCTGGGTCGGCATCCGGCGTTTCTGCCGCCAGTCCGGCGGCCTTCCGGCGAGCGCCGCCATCACCGCCGCCAGCATGGTCTGCCTGATCATCACCTTCGACAACGGGCAGGGCCGCAATCTCGTCTACGCAGTGGCGCAATCGATCCCGATGCTGCTCGGCGCGATGGTCCTGCTGCATCCGCAGCGACGCAAGCTCGGCGCCTCGATCGCGGCAGTGGCCATGATCGTCGGCGTCCTCGGGCACGCCACCGAAACCGGCTTCAACTTCGCGCTGGCGCAAGGGCTGATCGCGGAGGCGCAGTATCGCCGCATCGAGACCTACGCGCTGCTCGTGGTGATCTTCAGCGGCGTCTTGTGGAACTTCGGCTTCGCCGTGATGACCATCGACCGCCTGCGCAGCGAGGTCGAGGCGCTTGCGGTCAAGGACGAGCTGACGGGACTGCCGAACCGGCGCTTCCTGCTGGGGCGCATCGCCGAGGAAGAGGCGCGCTCGCAACGCACCGGGCGGCCGTTCGCGCTGTTGATGATGGATCTCGACAACTTCAAGACGCTCAACGATACGCTCGGCCACGCCGCCGGCGATGCCGCTCTCCGCCACCTCGCCAAAACGGTGAGCGGGCAGATCCGCAGGAACGACCTGTTCGCCCGGCTCGGCGGCGATGAGTTCTGCATCGTGCTGCCCGAGACGGACGGGGCGCTGGCGGTGGCGCTGGCCGCCGCCATCGCCGAGGCCGTGCGCCATGCCGCGTTCCGCTGGCAGGGCGAGGGCGTCGCCATAACCGCCAGCATCGGCGTCGCCGCCTGGCACGCCGACGCCATCGAGGGCGATACGCTGGCCCGCGCCGACCTCGCCCTTTACAGCGTGAAGGCGCAGGGCCGCGACGGCTTCAGCCTCCACGACGCGCCATCGGTGAAAAACGGCCGACGCGGCCTCACCGTGGTGACGGCCACGCCATAGCCCCACCCTTCTCTCCCGCTTGCGGGAGGAGAAACGGGTGGGGCCATCATCGTCAGGCCGGGATCGCACCGAAGCGGCCGCTCTGGAAATCGGCCATCGCCTGCCGGATTTCGTCCGTGGTGTTCATCACGAACGGACCGTGCATGGCCACCGGCTCGTCGATCGGTTCGCCCGACAGCACCAGCACGGCCGCCTCGTTGTTGGCCTCGATGGTCACCTCGCCGCCGTCGCGGCCGATCAGCGCGAACTGCGCCTCGCGGGCGACCTCGGCATCGTTGACCAGCACCGTGCCCTTGAGCACCACCACGATCACGGTGTGACCGGCGCGAGGGTTCAGCGTCACCGCGCCGTTGCGGTTGAGCTTCACGTCGTAGATGTCGATCGGCGTAAAGGTCTTCGCCGGCCCCTTGCGGCCTTCGAACGTGCCGGCGACGACGCGCAGCCGGCCCGCGCCGTCCGCCAGATCGACGGCCGGGATGTCGGCATCGAGCAGGGTCTGGTAGCCGGGATCGGCGTTCTTCGCCTTGGCCGGCAGGTTGACCCAGAGCTGCACCATTTCCAGCGTGCCGCCTGTCCTGGTGAAGGCGCGCGAGTGGAACTCCTCGTGCAGGATGCCGGACGCCGCCGTCATCCACTGCACGTCGCCCGGCCCGATCAGGCCGCCGTTGCCGGTGGAATCGCGGTGCTCGACCTCGCCCTGATAGACGATGGTGACGGTCTCGAAACCGCGATGCGGATGTACGCCGACGCCGCGCGGGCGCTCCGCCGGCTCGAACGCGGCGGGGCCGGCGTAGTCGAGCAGCAGAAACGGGCTGACGTGCTGGCCGTGGCTCGCATGCGAGAACAGCGAGCGGACCGGAAAGCCGTCGCCGACCCAGTGCGGCCGGGGGCCGCTGAAAACGCCCAGAACCTTTCTCATGATCGTCTCTCCTGTAACGCGGCCGGAGGGCCGCCTTCGATTGCCGGAGAGAATATGAACGGGACAATCAACCCGGTAGCTGGCAATATCGCGCCTCACCGTTCTATTGATGGAACGATATGCAGGACCTCAACGACCTCTATTTCTTCGCCCAGGTGGTCGATCACGGCGGTTTCGCCGCCGCCGCCCGCGCCCTCGGCGTGCCGAAATCGCGGCTCAGCCGGCGCATCGCGCTTCTTGAGGACCGCCTCGGCGTGCGGCTGATCCAGCGCTCGACACGGCGCTTCGCCGTCACCGAGATCGGGCAGGACTACTATCGCCACTGCGTCGCGATGCTGGTGGAGGCCGCGGCCGCGCAGGAACTGATCGAGCGTTCGCGCACCAAGCCGCAGGGCATCGTGCGGGTCAGTTGCCCGCCGCCGCTGTTGTATTTTCAGGTCGGCGAGATGATCGCCCGCTTCATGGCCGAGTGCCCGGACGTCGAGGTGCATCTTGAAAGCACGCCGCGCCGGGTCGACGTGA
>JBDHSY010000294.1:0-4605 GCA_039808405.1 Xanthobacteraceae bacterium | reverse complement strand
CAGCCGGTCACACGCTGATCTCGATCTGTCTGCCGCACTCCGACGCCGATGCCTCGGCGTGCTTCGCGCCGGCGAGGAACGATCGCTCGCGCTGCCGCTCGTTCGGCTCGCCATAGAGCGTGGTGCGCTGGCGCGGCACGCGTCCGGCGGACCGGATCAGGCTTTCCATGGACTGCGGGGTCATCTCCTGGCCGTAGGACGCGCCGGCGGCGCGCGAGATGCTTTCGTCCATCAGGGTGCCGCCGAGGTCGTTGACGCCGGCCTCGAGACAGCGGCGGATGCCCTCGGGGCCGAGCTTGACCCAGGACGCCTGCACGTTGCGGATCAGCGGATTGAGCGTGAGCCGGGCGACGGCGTGCATCAGGATCGCTTCGCGGAAGGTGGGGCCGGGCCGGGCGCGGCCCTTGAGGTAGATCGGCGCTTCCATGTGAACGAACGGCAGCGGCACGAATTCGGTGAAGCCGCCGGTCTCCGCCTGCAGGTCGCGGATGCGCAGCAGGTGGCGCGCCCAGTGCCGGTAGCCGTCGATATGGCCGAACATGATGGTGGCCGTGGAACGGAAACCGATCCCGTGCGCGGTGCGCATCACCTCGAGCCATTGCCCGGTGCGGATCTTGTCGGCGCAGAGGATTTCGCGCACCTCGTCGTCGAGAATTTCCGCCGCCGTGCCGGGCAGGGTGCCGAGCCCGGCCGCCTTCAGTTCACGCAGGAAATCGCCGATCGGGCGCTTCATCGTCGCCGCGCCCTGGAAGATTTCCAGCGGCGAGAAGGCGTGGATGTGCATCTCGGGCGCGGCGGTCTTCACCGCCTCGCAGATGTCGAGATACTTCTGGCCGCGGTAGGAGGGGTGAATCCCGCCCTGCATGCACACTTCCGATGCGCCGCGCTGCCAGGCCTCCTCGCCGCGTCCGGCGATCTCGGCCATGTCGAGATCGTAGGGCCGTCCGCGCAGGTTCTCGCTCATCTTGCCCTTGGAGAAGGCACAGAACTGGCATTTGAAGTAGCAGATGTTGGTGTAGTTGATGTTGCGCGTGACGACGTAGCTGACGACGTTGCCGTTGACGCTGTCGCGCAAGTCGTCGGCGGCGCGGCAGACGGCGGCAAAATCCTCGTCGCGGGCGTCGAACAGCCGTACGATGTCGCCTTCCTCGAGCCGCGCGCCGCGCTGCGCCTTGTCCAGTATGCGGCCGATGGCGGTCGAGGGCACGGCGGCGGGCTGCGACAGCCACGCGACGTCGCGCGCGGGCAACTGTCCGAGGTCGCCGGGATGCCAGTCGTCGGTGCGCGGCGTGCCGTGGCCGTCGATGACGTGCAGCACGGCGGTACGCAAGCCGGCGTCGACCCAGCGCGTCGCTGCGCGGGCGAAGGCCGGATAGATCGCGAGCCGCTCGTCGAGGGTCTTGCCGGCCGCCTTGGTGGCCGCCTCGAGCAGGCGCAGATGCGGCCACGGCGCTTCCGGATTGACGTGATCCGGTGTCACCGGCGACACCCCGCCCCAGTCGTTGATGCCGGCGGCGACCAGACGGCCGAGCGCGCCGGGGCTCAAGTTGGGCGGCGCCTGGATGTTCATCTCCGGCTCGAACATCAGGCGGGCGATGGCGATGGTCCACAGATGATCGTCGATATCCGGGGCGGCGGCGTTCGCCATCCGCGTGCCCGGCTTGGGGCGGAAATTCTGGACGATGATTTCCTGGATGTGGCCGTGGGCGTCGTTGAGGTCGCGCAGCGCCAGGAGCGAATCGATGCGCTCCTCGCGCGTTTCGCCGATGCCGATCAGGATGCCGGTGGTGAACGGCACGGCTTGTTCGCCGGCCAGCCGGATCGTTTCCAGCCGCAGCGCCGGCACCTTGTCGGGCGAGCCGTGGTGGGCCTGTCCCTTCTCCGACAGCCGGTCCGACACGCTCTCCAGCATGATGCCCTGCGACACCGACACCTTGCGCAGCTCCGCGATATCGTCGGCGGTGAGCAGGCCGGGATTGACGTGCGGCAGCAGGCCGGTGGCGCGAAACACCTCGCGGGCGGCCTCGGCGAGGTAGGATAGCGTCGTCGGGTGGCCGAGCCGGTCGAGCGCCTCTCGCGCGACGCGGTAGCGCAGTTCGGGCTTGTCGCCCAGCGTGAACAGCGCCTCCTTGCAGCCGGCCTGCCGGCCGGCCTCGGCGATCGCGATCATCTGCTCGATCGACAGGAACGGCTGGCCGATGTTGCGGGGCGCCTGGGCGAACGTGCAGTAATGGCAGACGTCGCGGCAGAGCTGGGTCAGCGGAATGAACACTTTTCGCGAATAGGTCACGCTGCGGCCGTGCGCCATGTCGCGCCGCGCCGCCGCCGCCTTCAGAAGCGGGGTCGCATCGTCGAGCCGGGCGAGGGCAAGCGCCTCTTGCCGGGTCAGCCGGCGGTCGTGAGGGAAGTCGTGGGGGAAGTTGTGCACGAGCGCACCCGTCATGGCGTACATCCTGAAGACTGGAGAAGGCGGCATCGCTGCGGGATCGCGAGGTCCGCAAGCAGCCTGGCGGTGGCGGTGGCGGGCGCGCGGCCGAGTGCCGCCACGAGATCCTCCGGCCGGTCGATGTCGCGCCCGAGGCCGTCGCCGTGCACGATGCCGCAGGCAAGGCCGGCCGCGGCCGCCTCGATCTGGTGGCGGCGGAAACTGTCGGCACCGAACTGCGGCGCGATGCTGTCGGGCCGGCGCATCGCCAGCGCATTGGTGCCGCCGTCGGCGACCGCCGGCGACAGCACCACGGGATAGTGACGCAGGGCCGCGACGACGGCCGCGAATTCATCGGCGGTGGCGAACGGCACGTCGGCGGGAACGATCATGACGCTGTCGGTGCCCGCCTCACACCGGGCGAGGCCGCGCCGGATGGCGTCGTTGAGGTGCGGTGCGCCGTCGTCCGGCACTGTCCGGGCGGCAAAGGAGGCGGCAAGCGAGGCGGCCAGCGGGTCGTCGGTGACGAGCACGATCCCGGCGATGGCCGGCGTCGCGGCGAGGGCCGCGAGCACGTCGCCCAGCATGGCGCGCGCCAGCGCGATCCGCTCGCCGTCGGACAACAGCGGCGCCAGCCGCTGCTTGGCCCGCGCCAGCGGCTTCACCGGAACGAGGGCCCGGCATCGCATTGCCTCCGGACCGGACATGGCAACCTCCACATCTGGGACGCCTCGGGATGCGGCGCGGCCTTCGGGCGCCGCGCCCGCAAAGCCGGGGCGCCGCCTCAGGACAGCCCGGTGATCGATATGCCGGCGCCCGGCACCTTGTAGCGCCGATTGATGCCGATCAGCACCGAGGTCAGCGCTTCCGCCGCCGCCGAATTGGCGAGCACGCCGCCGTCGATGCCGCGGGTGGCCACGGCGTTCGCCAGCTCGATCACCGCCGCGCGCGCGTCCTTGTCGTCGCCGAACACCAGCACGTCGCAGTTGGCGCGATCGCCACTGTGCAGCTTGGTTGCGCCGACATTGTGGAACGCCGAAACGACGCGCACGCCCTCGCCGAGCAGCGCCTGGGCGATCTGCGCGGCCGAGCCTTCTTTGGGAAGCTGGACGGTCGCGACCTTCGGCGGCACCAGCGGCACCACCGCGTCGACGACGATCTTGCCTTGCACGGCGTCCTTGACATCGCGCAGGGTGCTTTCATGGCTCGCGAACGGAACGGCCACCACCACGATGTCGGCCGCCTGTGCCGCTTCGGCGTTGCCGTCGCCGCGCACGCCGCCGCCGAGTTGCTTGGCGGCGTCCTGGGCCCTCTCGGCCGAGCGCGAACCGATCGTGACATCGTATCCCGCTGCCGCCCAGCATCGGGCGAGCCCCGATCCGAGGTCGCCGGTGCCTCCGAGAATGGCGATACGGGGCTTGCTGCTCATAAACGGTATCCTTTCAAAGCAAAGCTGTCAGTCGAGGGGGATGTCGGTCAGCGGCACCAGCCGCACGCCGGCTCGTTCGAGGCCGTCGCGCACTTTGCGCGCGAGTGCGACGGCGGTGGGTTCGTCGCCATGGACGCAGAGCGAATGCACCTTGCAGGGGATGCTCTTGCCGTGGCGCGAGGTGATGGTGTTGTTCAGCACCATGTCGAGCACCTGACGGGTGGCGATCTCCGGGTCGGTGATGACTGCGCCGGGAATCTTGCGCGAGGTCAGGTTGCCGTTGTCCTCGTACTGGCGGTCGCAAAAACCTTCGAGCGCGACGCGCAGCCCCAGTTCGCGCCCGGCCTTCTCCATTTCCGAGCCGGCCAGCGCCAGATAGATGATGCTCGCATCGACGGTCTTGATGGCGCGGCCGATCGCCAGCGCATAGTCGGCGTTCTCGGCGGCCATGTTGTTGAGCGCGCCATGCGGCTTGAGGTGGGTGACGCGGCCGCCGGCATAGGCCGCGAGCGCCTGCAGCGCGCCGATCTGGTAGGCCACCATGTATTCGAGATCGTCGGGGCGCATGTCGATGCGGCGGCGGCCGAATCCCCACAGGTCGTTGAAGCCGGGATGGGCGCCGATCGAGACGCCGCGCCGCGTTGCCTCCTTCACCACCCGGTGCATGGTGCGCGGATCGCCGGCATGGAAACCGCAGGCGATGTTGGCCGAGCCGACGATCTCCAGGATCCCGGTATCGTTGCCGATGTCG
>JBDHSY010000293.1:0-4618 GCA_039808405.1 Xanthobacteraceae bacterium | reverse complement strand
CCGCCGCGGCCCGGCCGATGCCGCGCCCGGCGCCGGTGACCAGCGCGCGGCGACCGTCGAGCCGGAACGACGGCGTCTCGGCAAGCGCCTCGCCGCTCATTCGGCGGCGCTCGCGTAAGGCACGTTGCGGCGGCCATAGCGGCGGACGCGGACGTTGGCCTGCTCGGCGTGGCCGGAGAAGCCCTCCAGCATGCACAGCCGCGAGCAGTATTCGCCGATCTTCGCCGAGGCCTCGTCGGTCAGGACGCGCTGGTAGGTCACGGTCTTGAGGAACTTTCCGACCCACAGCCCGCCGGTGTAGCGCGCGGCCTTCTTGGTCGGCAGCGTGTGGTTGGTGCCGATCACCTTGTCGCCGTAGGCGACGTTGGTGCGGGGCCCGAGAAACAGCGCGCCGTAGTTGGTCATGTGGTTCAGGAAGTAATCCGGGTCGCGGGTCATCACCTGGACGTGCTCGGAGGCGATGAAATCCGCCTCCCTGACCATTTCCTCCTCGCTGTCGCAGACGATCACCTCACCGTAGTCCTGCCACGCCTTGGCGGCGATCTCGCCGGTCGGCAGAATCTTGAGCAGGCGCTCGACCTCGGCCATCGTCTCGCGCGCCAGCTTCTCCGAATTGGTCAAAAGCACCGCCGGCGAGGTCGGCCCGTGCTCGGCCTGCCCGAGCAGGTCGGTGGCGCACATCTCGCCGTCGACGCTCTCGTCGGCGATCACCAGCGTCTCGGTCGGGCCGGCGAACAGGTCGATGCCGACGCGGCCGAACAATTGCCGCTTGGCCTCGGCCACGAAGGCGTTGCCGGGGCCGACCAGCATGTCCACCGGCGCGATCGATTCGGTGCCGAGCGCCATCGCGCCGACCGCCTGAATGCCGCCGAGGCAATAGATCTCGTCGGCGCCGCCGAGATGCTGCGCGGCGACGATGGCCGGTGCCGGCTTGCCCTGGAACGGCGGGGCGCAGGTGACAATGCGCTGCACGCCCGCGACCTTGGCGGTGATCACCGACATGTGGGCGGAGGCGAGCATCGGATACTTGCCGCCGGGCACATAGCTGCCGACCGAATTGACCGGCAGGTGCTTGTGGCCGAGCACCACGCCCGGCAGCGTCTCGACCTCGATGTCCTTCATCGAGTCGCGCTGGTGCTGCGCGAAATTGCGCACCTGTTCCTGCGCGAACTTGATGTCGTCGAGGTTGCGCTGCGACAGCTGCGACAGGCAGTCGCGGATCTCGGCGTCGGTCAGCCGGTAGTCCTTGCGGTCCCACTGGTCGAACTTCAGCGACAGTTCGCGCACGGCGGCGTCGCCGCGCTTTTCGATGTCGGCGAGGATGCCTTCAACCGCAGCGCGAACCTTGCTGTCGTCTTCGGCGCGCTGGCCGGCATCGCGGCCGCGCTTGAGATATCTAGCCATGACGGGGCTCCGTTTTTACTTGATGGCCTGTTTACGTGATCGCTCGGTGACTTGGTAGCCTCGGGATCGACCGGGAGCCGGCGCCCGCCGGCCGCGGCGGCGTCGAACGTCGTGCTCCTGTCCGGAATTTATTTATCGATCGATCATTATTGCGGCGCGATAATGCGACATATCGCGCCGGAGATCAAACCGAGCAGTAGCGCTCCTTGATGTCCTCGTCGGCGAGCAGCGCCTTGGCCGTGTCGTGATGGACGATCGCGCCCTGATCGAGCACATAGGCGCGGTCGGCGATGTCGAGCGCCAGTTCGACGTTCTGCTCCACCAGCAGGATCGTGGTGCCCTGCTGTTTCATGGTGCGGAACAGTTCGAACATCTCGTCCACCAGCACCGGCATGATGCCCTCCGACGGCTCGTCGAGCATGATCAGGTCGGGCTTGGAGATCATCGCCCGCGCAATCGCGAGCATCTGCTGCTCGCCGCCGGACATGGTCACCGCCTCCTGATCGAGGCGCTCGGCCAGCCGCGGAAAGATCGCGGCGATCTCCTCGATCAGCGCGCTCTCCTTGGCCTTGAGCGGCGAGGCGACGAGGCCGAGCCGCAGGTTCTCGCGCACCGACAGGCCCTGCACGATGCGGCGCTCCTCCGGCACATAGGCGAGCCCGCGCGCGAAGCGGCGATGCGCGGGCTGGTCGAGCATGTTCTCGCCCTTGAAGGCGACCGTGCCGCTGGTCTTGTCGATCAGACCGATGATCGATTTCAGGGTGGTGGTCTTGCCGGCGCCGTTGCGGCCGATCAGGCAGACGATCTCGCCCTTGTTGACCTCGAGCCCGACGTCCTGCAGGACGTGGCTCGCGCCATACCAGGCGTTGAGATTGGCGACGTTCAGCATCCCCTGATGTTCCTTAGAGTCCGATCCAGATACGTTGAATCGGAGAAGCCGGTTATTTTCTGTTTGAGCATGATCTCGTCCGAAAACCGGTTTCCACGTTTCGGGATCATGCTCTAGTGCCGCTGGCCGAGATAGACGCGCTTGACCTGCTGGTCCTGCCGCACCTCGGCGGGCGTGCCGTCGGCCAGCAGCTCGCCCTGATGTAGCACCAGCACGCGGTCGCTGATGCCCATCACCAGTTTCATCTTGTGCTCGACCAGGATGACGGTGCGCTCCTTGGCGAGCTTGACGATCAGGTCCATCATCGCCCGGGTTTCCTCCGGGCTCATGCCGGCGGTCGGCTCGTCCAGCAACAGAAGCCGCGGGTTGCTGGCCAGCGCCATGCCGATCTCCAGCGCACGCTGCTCGCCGTGCGCCAGCGTTTTGGCGACGCGGTCGCGGCAATGCCACAGGCCGACCTGGTTCAACAGCGCGTCCGCCCGCTCGGCCAGCCCCGGCAGTTTCGCCCGCGGCCGCCAGATGTCGTAACGCGACACCAGCGCCTGCAACGCGACGCGCACGTTCTCGCGGGTCGAGAGCTGCGGGAACACATTTGTGATCTGGAACGATTTGGCGATGCCCATGTGGGCGAACTGGTGCTGCGGCACGTTGGTGACGTCGCGCCCCTCGAACTCGACGCGGCCTTCGGACGGCGCCAGCGAGCCGGACAACAGGTTGAAATAGGTGCTCTTGCCGGCGCCGTTGGGACCGATGATGGACGTGATGGCGCCGCGCGGAAACGACGCCGAGATATCGTTCAGCGCGCGGAACTTGCCGAACAGCTTGCTCACCCCGTAGGTGCGCAGGATGACGTCGGAGTTGTCGGCGCTCATCGGTCGAGCCTCTTCAGGATCGTGCCCCAGATTCCGGCGGGGAAGAACAGCACGCAGGCCACGAACACCGCTCCGACGATCAGTTGCCAGTGGACGGTCCATAGCGAGACCAGATTTTCCAGCAGCAGGAACACCGCGGCGCCGACGAACGGGCCGAAGAACGTGCCCATGCCGCCGAGCAGCGACATCATCACCGCCATGCCGGAAGTCTCGTAGTACAGCATCTCGATCGGCACGATCGACAGATGCAGCGCCGCCAGCGCGCCGGCCAGGCCGCAGAACGCGCCCGACAGCACGAAGGTGATGTAGCGCGTCAGCGTCACGTTGTAGCCCGAGGCGCGCGCCCGCGCCTCGTTCTCGCGCACCGCCTGGATCACCGCGCCGAACGGCGAGGCCAGGATGCGCGACAGCGCGAACAGCGCCAGAATGACGAAGGCGGCGATGACGTAATAGCGGGTCAGCGGATCGATGAAGTCGAGCTTGATGCCGAAAATCTCGATGCGGTTGACGTTGATGCCGCGCAGGCCGTTCTCGCCGCCGGTCCAGCCCTCGGCCTGATAGAACAGGTAGTAGACGCATTGCGCCAGCGCCATCGTCACCATCGCGAAGTAGATGCCGCGGGTGCGGATCGCCAGCGCTCCGATCGCCGCGGCCATGATGGCGCCGGCCACCACGCCGATCACGATCGCCGCGTACCACGGCAGCCCGAAGTGGACGATGGCGATGCCGCACAGATAGGCGCCGGTGCCGAACAGCGCGGCATGACCGAACGACAACAGCCCGAGAAAGCCGAACACCAGGTTGAAGCCGAGCGCATAGAGCCCGTAGATCAGGATGTTGGCCGCCAGCGCCGTGAACGGCATCACCAGCGGGAACACCAGCACGAACAGGCTGGCGAGCGCCGCGCGATGACGGCGGGCGAACTCGAACCAGCCGGCCGACGAAGGCGGCGCCTCGGCCGCAGCTTGCGACATATCGTTTACCGCCATCTTCAGCTCATCAGTCCGGCGCGGCCGAAAAAGCCCTGCGGACGCACCAACAGCACCAGCGCCATCAGGGCGAAGATCGACACCTTGGCCATCTCGGGCGCGAACAGCGAGGTCATGCTGACGACGACGCCGACCAGGAGGCCCGCGACCACCGCGCCGCCGATCGACCCCATGCCGCCGACCACCGTGACCACGAAGGCCTCGGCGAGAATGGTCGAACCCATTTCGGGAATCACGCCTTGCAGCGGCGCGGCCAGCACGCCGGCGAGGCCGGCGATGCCGGTGCCGATGCCGAACACCACCAGCCAGACGCGGGACACGTCGACGCCGAGCACGCGGACGATCTGCGGATCGCGGGCGCCGGCGCGGATGATGAGGCCGAACGAGGTCTTTTCAAGGAACAGCCACAGCCCGGCCAGCACCACCACCGCCGCGCCGAGCACGAACAGCCGATACAGCGGGAA
>JBDHSY010000292.1:0-4624 GCA_039808405.1 Xanthobacteraceae bacterium | reverse complement strand
CCGAGACACGGGCCGAGTGGTGGCTGTCGATGGCCAGCACCAGACGGTCGAGGAAGCGCCGGCGTTCTGCGGCGGGGCCGAGAAACAGCCCGTCCATCGCCGGCGTCAGCCACACCATGCGCAGGTGATCGCCGAACGCCGCCGCCGAGCCGACCGGCTCGCGGTCGATGCGGGCCTGCCGCGTCGTCGCCGCCTTGCCGGCCTCCGGCGGCGTGATGCCGGTGCCGAGCGTGGCCAGTCCGAGCGCGCCTTCGACCTCCGCCGCCACCGCCCAGCTGCCGTCGCCGGCCTTGTCGGCGAGATCGTCGAGCGTGGCGCGGCGCAGGCCGCGGCCCGGCGACAACAGCGAGATCGCTTCCAGGCAGTTGGTCTTGCCGGCGCCGTTGGCGCCGACCAGCGCCACGATGCGCGCGCGCGTCGTCACGGTCGCGGCATGGTAGTTGCGGAAATGCGTCAGCGACAGGCGCTGGATGCGGACGGTGGTCATGGGCTCGTCTTGCCGTGCCGCGGCGGGCTCGGCAAGCGGCGCGTCACACCCGCATCGGCATCAGCACGTAGAGCGCGCCGCTTTGGGTCTTGTCCTGCACCAGCGTCGGCGAGCCGGGGTCGGCCAGCCTGAGCACGGCGGCCTCGCCCTCGATCTGGGCGGCGATGTCGAGAAGGTAGCGCGAGTTGAAGCCGATATCGAGCGGATCGGCGGCATCCTCGACCTCGAGTTCCTCGGTGGCGCTGCCGGAATCCGGGTTGGTCACCGACAGCACCAGTTTGCCGGCGGACAGCGCCAGCTCGGCGGCGCGGCCGCGCTCGCTGGAAATGGTCGAGACGCGATCGACCGCCGCCTCGAAGTCGCGCTTGTCGACCACCAGTTCCTTGTCGTTGCCCTGCGGGATGACGCGGGCGTAGTCGGGGAAGGTGCCGTCGATCAGTTTCGAGGTCAGCACCACGTCGCCGAGCGTGAAGCGAATCTTGCCCTGCGACAGGTCGATCCGGACCTCGGCCTCGCCGTCCTCGATCAGCCGCTGCACCTCGCCGACCGTCTTGCGCGGCACGATGACGCCGGGGATTTCGCCGGCGCCCTTCGGCTGCGCCAAGTCGAACTGGGCGAGGCGATGGCCGTCGGTGGCGACCGCGCGCAGCGTCGGGCTCTTGGACGAGCCGGCGGCGTGCAGGTAGATGCCGTTGAGGTAGTAGCGCGTCTCCTCGGTGGAGATGGCGAACTGGGTGCGGTCGATCATGCGCTTGAGGTCGGCGGCGGCCAGCACGAACGAGTGCGCCATGTCGCCGGCGGCGAGATCGGGAAAGTCGCTTTCCGGCAGGGTCTGCAACGTGAAGCGCGAGCGGCCGGCGCGGATCGCCATCACCGGGCGGTCGCCGTCGGTCTCGAGCACGATCTGCGAGCCGTCCGGCAATTTGCGCACGATGTCGTAGAGCATCGAGGCCGGCACCGTGGTGGCGCCGCCGGTGGCGACTTCGGCGGGCAGCGTCTCGGTCACTTCCAGGTCGAGATCGGTGGCCTTCAGGGCCAGCCGCGCACCCTCGGCGCGCAGCAGCACGTTGCCGAGCACGGGAATGGTATTGCGGCGCTCGACCACGCGGTGGACATGGCCCAGCGACTTGAGCAGTTGCGCGCGTTCGACGGTGACTTTCATCTTCGACCCACTTGACGATTCCGGCCCGGACCCGGCGCGGCCGAAACCGTGCGCCGGGGCTACCCCGCGGGGCCGTGTAAAGTGGCGGAGTTAACCGCTTGGCGCAAGAGCGGCCACGCGCCGCGCTCGGTCTTCTCCCCGCAATTCCGGGCGCGGCCGGCTATTCCTGAAGCTGGCGCTTGAGCAGTTCGACCTCGTTGGCGAGCGCATTGTCCTTGGCGATCAGCCCCTCGATCTTGCGCACGGCGTGCAGCACCGTGGTGTGGTCGCGGCCGCCGAAGCGGCGGCCGATCTCCGGCAGCGAGCGCAGCGTCAGCGTCTTGGCGAGATACATCGCCACCTGCCGCGGGCGCACCACGTTGGCGGTGCGGCGCGACGACAACAGGTCGGCGCGGCTGACGCTGTACTGGCGCGCCACCACCCGCTGGATGTCCTCGATCTTGACCCGCTTGGGGTCCTGCGGACGGATCAGGTCGCGCACCTCGCGCTCGGCCATGTCCAGCGTCACCGGCTGGCCGTTGAGCTTGGAATGCGCCAGCAGCCGGTTGACGGCGCCGTCGAGGTCGCGGCCGTTATGGGTGATGCTGCGGGCGAGATACTCCAGCACGGCGGCGGGCACGTCGAAGCCGGCGTGATAGGCGCGCGCGGCGGCGACGCGCGATCTGAGGATTTCCAGCCGCAGCTCCTCGCCGAGCGAACCCATCTCCACCACGAGGCCGCCGGCGAGCCGCGAGCGTACCCGCTCGTCGAGGCTTTCCAGATCGGACGGCGGCCGGTCGGCGGCGATCACCACCTGACGGCCTGCGTCGATCAGCGCGTTGAGGGTGTGGCAGAACTCGGCCTGCGTCGATTTGCCCTGAAGGAATTGCAGGTCGTCGATCACCAGCACGTCGATGCCGCGCAGCGCCTCCTTGAACGCCAGCGCCGTCTGGGTCTTCAGCGCGGCGACGAAGCCGTACATGAATTTTTCGGCGGTGAGATAAAGCACCTTGCGATCGGGCGCGGCATTGCCGGCCCAGGTCACCGCCTGCAACAGGTGGGTCTTGCCGAGGCCGACGCCGGCATGGATGTAGAGCGGGTTGAACATCACCGGGTCGCCGTGGCGGCCTTCCGCCACCTGCTTGGCGGCGGCATGCGCCAGCGTGTTGGAGCGGCCGGTGACGAAGGTCGCAAAGGTCAGGCGCGGGTCGAGCGGCGAGCCGCCGAGCGCCTCGTGGCTGGCCGACACGGGTGCTGCGGCCGTGCCGCGGACCTCGTGCGCGGCGCGCGTCTCGCGGCGCTCCTCATGGGCCGGCTCGGCCGCCTTGACCGGCGCCGCGCAGCGCATCGCCGAGCGCACGGTGAGGTCGATGCGCGACACCTGCGGCAGCTCCGCCTGCCAGCACTGCAGCACGCGCTCGGCATAATGGGTCTGGATCCAGCTCTTGAGAAACCGGGTCGGCACCGACAGATGCACGCTGCCGTCGCGGATGTCTTCCAGATCGAGCCGTCCGAACCAGCTCGAATAGATGTCCTCGCCGACGCTGGCGCGCAGCCGCCCTTTAACCCGCGACCACCGATCCTGCTCCGTGTGTACCATTGGCCCTGTACTTTTCTCGTTGGATTTTGTTGACGCCGCCGACAGATCGGGCCCCGCGCATCACGCGATGCGACGGCACCGTCTCCGGCAAAATGGCGAATCCGGGATAGACGGCCGCGGCGCGGCCGGCCCGGCTTAGCGTGTATCGATGGGGAAAACGGAAGGGGGTGGCTTGGACGCAAAACAAACCAGAACCATCGTCTCGAAGAACGCGATCGTTCCGCTGCTTGCCATTCGACCCCCCAAACTGTCGTTCGGCTGCCGCACAAGGGCCGGCTGCCTGACACCTGCATGTCCCTTGCAAGGGCCACCGTGGGCCGCCCGCAAGACTTCCAACTTTCCTCGGCCGCGTCGGGACCGCATCAGCTTGCGGCCGCCGTCACGTCCGGCTCTCCATCGTCGCTTCCGGTTGATCCAGGCACAGCTTCGGCGTTCTCACGAACGGCGTGAGCTGAACCTGGCCGCCTTAACCCGGCACGCAAATGGAAATCGTCGCATCACGCGCACATCGCTGCCGATCTGCGCGCCGCCCCAAAATCCCAAGCCGCGCTGGCCGAAGGACCCAAGGCAATCGCGAACGCCACAACAGATAGCAGAGCGCGCCGCGCCCGCAACGGATACATTTTTGTCACGCTGCGTGGTTTTCGTCATGCGGTCCGTCAAAGCCTTGCCGGCGCTGCCGATGCGCTGCGACAAGGTTTTGAATCTCCGTGCGGATTCGAGGCGTGCTTGAACGGGCAGGGGCGCTGCCGCCGCCCAAAATAAATTCATAAATCGTTCATGCCTGTGGCGCCGGCAGCCGCACTTTCAAAGTGAGGCGTCGCGCATTGGAGATAAGTGATTATCGGCTCGCACATTTTCGTGTGCGTTGGCGCAGGGTAGCCTTTGGCGCACGGGCGGTCTCGTCACCGCTGCGCCCTTGCCTTTTCGCGCGCGATGCGCATAGCCCCTCGCCTTGCGCACGGAAGGCGCCGTCCGCGACGCGGTGTCGTGACAACGGCGTGACGGTCGCGGGGAAGGTTGGGGGAAGGAGGGGCGGATCAGAACGGCGTGCGTTGCCGCATCGCCGCCGACAGCGTGCCCTCGTCGAGGTAGTCGAGTTCGCCGCCGACCGGCACGCCATGGGCGAGCCCGGTGACGCGCACGTCGGCATCGCCGAGCATGTCGGTGATGTAGTGCGCGGTGGTCTGGCCGTCGACGGTGGCGTTGAGCGCCAGCACCACTTCCCTGACCTCCGGCGCACGGGCGCGCGCTGCCAGCGTGTCGATGTTGAGGTCCTGCGGCCCGATGCCGTCGAGCGGCGACAGCGTGGCGCCGATCACATGATAAAGGCCGTTGACCGCGCGGGCGCGCTCCAGCGCCCACAGGTCGGCGACATCGGCCACCACCACGATCA
>JBDHSY010000291.1:0-4631 GCA_039808405.1 Xanthobacteraceae bacterium | reverse complement strand
CACCACGCCCGCCAAGCCCGTATCGGCCAAGCCTCCGTCGGCCTACGATTTCGCCTTCGTGCTGAAAAAGGCGCTGGTCAGCGCCGGCGTCGCCCTCGTGCTGTTCGTGCTGATGATCGGCATCCGCACCGAGGCCGGCCCGACCGGCGGCCTGGTGTGGTGGACGCGCTTCAACGAACTGGCGATGCTGGTCGGCGCCGTGTTCGTCGGCACGCTGGTGCTTGAGACCGGCCGGCAGTGGTTCGCAGCCCTGCCGCGCGAACGCCTCGCGCTGCCGCCGACGCTTGGCGCCGCAGCCCGGCTTGCGGTCAGGCTGCTCGGCCCGGCGCTGCTGATCTTCACGATTCTGGTGCCGGTGATCTTCTACCAGCAGCGCTACATCCTCGACCTCGGCATCCTCGTCCTCACCTACGTCATGCTCGGCTGGGGCCTGAACATCGTGGTCGGCCTCGCCGGCCTGCTCGATCTCGGCTACGTCGCCTTCTACGCGGTCGGCGCCTATTCCTACGCGCTGCTCGCCACCACCTTCGGCTGGTCGTTCTGGGTCTGCCTGCCGCTCGCCGGCATTCTTGCCGCGTTCTGGGGCATCCTGCTCGGCTTTCCGGTGCTGCGGCTGCGCGGCGACTATCTCGCCATCGTCACGCTGGCGTTCGGCGAGATCATCCGCCTCGTCATCGTCAACTGGCAGTCGCTGACCGGCGGGCCGAACGGCATCAGCGGCATTCCGCGCCCGACCGCCTTCGGCATTCCGCTGATGCCCGGCGAGAACGGTCTTGCGGCATTGCTCGGCATCCCGTTCTCGCCGACGCATCGCGTGGTATTTCTGTTCTACCTCATCCTCGCCCTTGCGCTGATCACCAACTGGGTGACGATCCGCCTGCGCGCGCTGCCGATCGGCCGCGCCTGGGAGGCGCTGCGCGAGGACGAGGTCGCCTGCCGCGCGCTCGGCATCAACACCATCTCGACAAAACTCACCGCCTTCGCCATCGGCGCGATGTTCGGCGGCTTCGCCGGCGCGTTCTTCGCGACCCGGCAGGGCTTCATCAGCCCGGAGAGTTTTACCTTCCAGGAATCGGCGCTGGTGCTCGCCATCGTCGTGCTCGGCGGCATGGGCTCGCAGCTCGGCGTCGCCATCGCCGCCTTCGCCATGATCGGCGGATTCGAATTGTTCCGCGGCTTCGACCAATACCGCATGCTGGTGTTCGGCTTCGCCATCGTCTTCATCATGGTGTGGCGGCCGCGCGGCCTGGTCGGCCACCGCGATCCGACGGTGTTTCTCAACAAGCGCACGACGATCTCCGCCGATCTCGTCAAGGAAGGCCGCGGATGAGCGCCCCCGGCCCCATCCTCACCATCGCGCATCTGGCGATGCGCTTCGGCGGCATCCACGCCATCAACGACCTGTCGTTCACGGTCGAGCGCAACAAGATCACCGCGCTGATCGGGCCGAACGGCGCCGGCAAGACCACGGTGTTCAACTGCGTCACCGGCTTCTACCGCCCGACCGGCGGCACCATCCACCTGACCCACGACGACGGCCGCACGTTCGCGCTGCACCGGCTCGGCGACTACCGCATCGCCAAACTCGCCCATGTCGCGCGCACCTTCCAGAACATCCGGCTGTTTCCCGGCATGACGGCGCTGGAGAACCTGATGGTGGCCCAGCACAACATGCTGATGCGCGCCTCCGGCTTCACCTTTCTCGGCCTCCTCAATGCGCCATCGTTCCGCGCGGCCGAGCGCCGCGCCGTCGAGATGGCGCGCGACTGGCTGGACCGCATCGGCCTGTTGGAGCGCGCCGACGACGCCGCCGGCAACCTGCCCTACGGCGCCCAGCGCCGCCTCGAGATCGCGCGCGCGATGTGCACGCAGCCGGCGCTGTTGTGCCTCGACGAGCCGGCGGCCGGGCTCAACGCCCGCGAGAGCGGCGAACTGAGCGAACTGTTGCTGTCGATCCGCGACCACCACGGCACCTCGATCCTGCTGATCGAGCACGACATGAGCGTGGTGATGGAAATCTCCGACCACATCGTCGTGCTCGACCACGGCGTCAAGATCGCCGACGGCGCGCCGGCCGCGATCCGCGACGACCCGAAAGTGATCGCCGCCTATCTCGGCTCCGACGAGGAAGACGCCGTCGCCGTCATGGAGGGCGGCACATGAGGACTTCTCGCACCGTGTCCCGGGCGCGGTGCGGCGCTTTAGCGCTGCTCCGCAGAGCCGGGACCTTCACAAGCGCTTCACGCCGTTACGGCCCCGGCTCAGCGAAGCAAGACGTCGTCTTGCATCGCGTCCGGGGCACGGAGGCAGCGTGATGAGCCAACCGCTGCTCGCCATCGAGGGCCTGCACGCCGCCTACGGTCGCATCAGCGCGCTCAAGGGCGTCGATCTGGAGATCCGCCGCGGCGAGATCGTGTCGCTGATCGGCGCCAACGGGGCCGGCAAATCGACGCTGATGATGAGCGTGTTCGGCCGGCCGCGCCCACATACCGGCCGCATCGTGTTCGACGGCCGCGACATCACCCGCCTGCCGGCGCACGAGATCGCGCGGCTGCGCATCGCGCAGTCGCCCGAGGGCCGCCGCATCTTCCCGCGCATGAGCGTGGCCGAGAACCTGCGCATGGGCGCGGACGCCACCGATTCATCGGAAGCCGAGCGCGAGGCCGGCCTCAGGCGCGTGTTCGCGCTGTTTCCGCGTCTCGAGGAGCGGCTGACCCAGCGCGGCGGCACGCTGTCCGGCGGCGAGCAGCAGATGCTGGCGATCGGCCGCGCCCTGATGAGCCGGCCCCGCCTTCTGATGCTCGACGAGCCCTCGCTCGGGCTGGCGCCGCTGGTGGCGCGGCAGATCTTTGAGGCGGTGCGCACGCTCAACCGGCAGGACGGCCTGACCGTGCTGATCGTCGAGCAGAACGCCAACCACGCCCTGCGCCTCGCCCACCGTGCCTATGTGCTGGTCAATGGCCTGATCACCATGAGCGGCACCGGTGCCGAACTGCTGGCGCGGCCGGACATCCGCGCCGCCTATCTCGAAGGCGGCCGCCACTGAGGCGTGTTCCGGACGCGGCCGCGGCCGGTCCCGCCGCCCTGCGGCAACTTGCGCCATCGGCGGTTGGGGGTAGCCGCACTTTGCCGATGACTCTTTTGCGGATTCGGCCGAAACTGCCGCCCCGTCCGGCGCCCTTCGCGGCGCGCCGAAACCTTGCAAGGATATAGCCGTATGACATCAGCGAAATTCCTAGGTCTCGCGCTCGGCGCATCGCTCACGACCTTGACCCTGGCTCTCGCCGCGCCGCTGGCTGCCAACGCGCAGGACATCAAGATCGCCGTCGCCGGCCCGATGACCGGCGGCGAATCCGCTTTCGGCATGCAGATGAAGAACGGCGCCGAACAGGCGGTCGCCGACATCAACGCCGCCGGCGGCGTGCTCGGCAAGAAACTGAAGCTCGAAGTCGGCGACGACGCCTGCGACCCGAAGCAGGCGCGCTCGATCGCCGAAAAGCTGTCCGGCGACGGCATCCCGTTCGTCGCCGGCCACTTCTGCTCGTCGTCCTCGATCCCGGCCTCGGAAGCCTATGCCGAGAACAACGTCTTGCAGATCACGCCTGCGTCCACCAACCCGCTGTTCACCGAGCGCAAGCTGAAGAACGTGCTGCGCATCTGCGGCCGCGACGATCAGCAGGGCGTCATCGCCGCGCAGTACATCGCCAAGCACTTCAAGGGCAAGAACGTCGCCATCCTCAACGACAAGACGACCTACGGCAAGGGTCTCGCCGACGAAACCAAGAAGGCGCTCAACGCCGCCGGCTTTCAGGAAAAGATGTTCGAGTCCTACAACAAGGGCGACAAGGACTTCAATTCCATCGTGTCGCGGCTGAAGCGCGACAACATCGACCTGGTCTATATCGGCGGCTACCATCAGGAGACCGGCCTGATCCTGCGCCAGATGCGCGACCAGGGCCTCAAGACCGTGCTGATGGCCGGCGATTCGATGAACTCGAAGGAGTTCGCCTCGATCGTCGGCCCGCTCGCCGAGGGCACGCTGTTCACCTTCGGCCCCGATCCGCGCGAGAAGCCGACCGCCAAGGCGGTGGTCGAGGAATTCAAGAAGAAGAACATCGATCCCGAGGGCTACACCCTCTACACCTACGCGGCGATGCAGCTCTGGACCGACGCGGTGAAGAAGGTCGGCTCGACCGATACGCAGAAGGTGATCGCCACCATCAAGGGCGGCGAATGGGACACCGTGCTCGGCAAATTGTCGTTCGACGACAAGGGCGACCTCAAGATCATCGACTACGTCGTCTACAAGTGGGACGCCAAGGGCAACTACGCCCAGCTCGAGGAGTGAGGGTTTCGCTCACCTCGTTTGCGCACTCGACCCTCTCCCCGCGCGCGGGGAGAGGGTCTGTTTGAGAGCGACGCGCGCGTCTCCTTGCTACTTCTTCTCCGGCAGCGCGCCCTCGGCCTTGAGCACCTCGTGCGCCGCCTTGAACGCCTCGAGCCCGGCCGGGATACCGCAATAGACCGTGGCGTGGATCAGCATTTCCTTGATCTCCTCGACGGTGACGCCGTTGTTGAGCGCGCCCTTGACGTGCAGCTTGATCTCGGCCGAGCGGTTCAGCGCGGTCAGC
>JBDHSY010000290.1:0-4638 GCA_039808405.1 Xanthobacteraceae bacterium | reverse complement strand
GAGGCCAGCGCGACGTAGTGCTGCTCTTCCTCCTCGCTGTGCGCCGGCGTCTGCACGTAGAGGTCGGTGAGCACGCGCAGCAGCGTCGGGCGGACGTCCACGCCCTCGCGGCGGGACAGCGCCATGAGACCGTCGAATCCGGGAAAGCTCAAAGCTGCCGCCATGGCGAAAGGCGCCTGTCGATTGAAGACATTCGGGTTTTCCGATCCTGCGCCATTTCGTTTAATGGCGCGTTAATCTTAAAGATCGTTAACGGCCGGGCGCCGGTCTTGGCTCCGGTCTTGGCTCCGGTCTTGGCTCCGATCTTGGCTCCGGTCTTGGCGCCGGCCGCCGCCGCGGCCTAGACTTGATCCGGATTTGGTCGCGCCACCGGCCACGAAGGGTCTCCGAAGGGACTGCCATGAACGATCCCCGCACCGTGATCCGGTTCGTCAACCTCGCGCACTTCATCGATCACTACGCCATGCTGGTGTTCGCCGCCGCCGTGGTGCTGATGGCGCCGGCGTTCGGCCTCGGCTATTCCGAGCTGCTGCCCTATGCGACGCCGGGCTTTGTCGCCTTCGGCGCCGGCGCGCTCGCGACCGGCTGGCTCGGCGACCGCTGGAGCCGGCGCCACATGCTGGCGATCTACTTCCTCGGCATCGGCGCCAGCATGATCGCGGTCGGCCTGATCCGGACGCCGCTGCAGCTCGGCGCGGCGCTGCTGGCGATCGGCCTGTTCGCCGCGATCTACCATCCGGTCGGCACGGCGATGATCGTGTCCTACGCCGACAAGCTCGGCCGCGAGGTCGGCATCAACGGCGTGTGGGGTAATCTCGGCGTCGCGCTGTCGGCGCTGGTCACCGGCGTGCTGGCGCAGTATCTCGGCTGGCGCTGGGCTTTCATCGTTCCGGGCGTGGCCACGATGGCGGTCGGCGTGGCGTTCATGCGCGCGGTCGGGCACGAGAGCCGCAGCCACCACAAGGTGGCGCAGGGCGCGGCCCGCGTCGCGCGCGCCGACATGTGGCGCGTGGTGGTGTCGCTGCTGCTGGCGGTGATGGCCGGTTCGGTGACGTTCAACGCGGTGACGGTGGCGCTGCCAAAACTGTTCAGCGAGCGGCTCGCCGCTCTCACCACCAGCCCGTCGCTGCTCGGCCTGATCACGGCGGGCGTCTATCTGTTCGGGGCGCTGACGCAGTACAATGTCGGCCAGCTGATCGACCGCACGTCGCTGAAACGGGCGTTCATGCCGCTGGCGCTGATGCTGGCGCCGCTGCTCTACATCGCCGCCTCGCTCGACGGCGTGCCGCTGCTGGTCGTCTCGATCGGCATCGTGATGGCGATGTTCGGCCTCGTCACCGTCAACGACTCGATGGTCGGCAAATACACCACCGACGAATGGCGCTCGCGCGCCTATGCGGTGCGCTACTTCCTCGGCTTCACCGCGGCGGGCGCGGCGGTGGCGCTGGTGGCGTGGCTGCACGAGACGGGCGGCTTTGCGCTGGTGCTGCAAGCCTTCGCGGCGCTGTGCGTGCTGGTGATCGCCGCCGCGCTGATCTTTCCGCCGGAGCGCCATGCCGTCCCGGCGGTGAAACCGGCTGAGTAGCCAGCGTCATGCGCTCGGGTGTGACCTTGACGGATCACGCCTTGGTCGATGGCCGCTCCGCAACGCGCGCGAACCAGGCTGTCAGGCGGGCGTTGGCGGGATCGAGCGGCTGGTTGACGGTGGCGCCGAAGTCGAGCCAGGCGAACAGCATCATGTCGGCGAGCGTGAAGCGATCGCCGCAGATGTAGGGTTTGCCGTCGATCTGGCCGTCGAGCCATTTGAGCCGGTCGGCGGCGATTTTCTTCAGGCCCGGCGCCGCTTCCGGCACGCAGACGATGCGGTTCTGGAACAGCTTCAGCCCCTCGGCGAAACGGAAGCCGTTGGCCATCGGCTCGCAGATGTTGAGGTCGATGCGCCGCGTCCACATCCGGCACTCGGCCTTCTCGCGCGGGGTCTCGCCGATCCTGGCGGGCGCCGGATGCGTATCCTCGATGTATTCGCAGATCGCGAGGATTTCCGAGAGATAGCTGCCGTCGTCGAGTTCGAGCGCCGGCATCTGTCCGTGCGGGTTGCGCTTGAGGTGGTCGGGGCCGCGGTTCTCGCCGCCGATCAGGTCCACCGTCTCGGTCGGAATGGAGATGCCCTTTTCCGCTAGGAACATGCGAACCAGCCGCGGGTTCGGCCCGACGGAATCGTACAGCTTCATGTCGCCCCCCAAATGTCGCGCCCTTTGTCGGCCGGCATTGCGACGCCCGCCGTGGCGGCACTTAAGCGGAACGCGCAAGCGGCGGCAAGGGCGGGGAACGCTTGGCCGAGGCCTGCGTTTTGCAGTCAGCAGCGGGCGAGACAGAGGAGATGTCCATGCGTCAGATCATGTTCGCCGTTGCGGTGATCGGCGGCGCCGCCACCCTGGCGGCGCTCGGCAGCAGCCCGGCCGAGGCGCGCGACTATCCCTATTGCCTGCAGGAGCCGGGCGGCGTCGGCATTCCGGGCGATTGCTCCTATACCAGCTACCAGCAGTGCCAGATGTCGGCGTCCGGCCGCTACGCGTGGTGTGACGTCAACCCGAGGTTTGCGTTCTCGCACCGCGATCGGCGCGACGCCGCGCCGCCACCGCGCCGCCATCCGCGCCGCGTCCAGTGATCGGTTGATCGCGCCGACGGCCGGTCCTGCGTCGTTTACAGGCTGTTAACCATAGCCGGCTCTAAATGACCGCCACCTCGCCGCGAGGCGAAGGCTGGGGAGAAGGTTATGGGCACGATCATCGAATTTCCGGCGGACGCAGCGTCGCGGCGGCGGGAAGTTGCCGCGGGCGCAGGCCCGGCGACGGTTCTGATCCTGCCGTCGGTCCGCATCGAGCGCCACGTCGACGTGGCGAGCGAACCGGAACCGCAGCAGCAGGGAGCGTCCGGGCGCCGCCGCAAGCGGCGCCGGGCGCAGCCGTAAGCCGTCACGCCTGCGATGCCGCCGATCGGGTCAGGGCAGGGGGCTGCGCGCTTCGGCGCGATGCTGGCGCTCGCCTGCGCCGCCGCGCTCGGCGGCTGCGCCAGCGGGGATTTCGGCCGCACCCGCGACAGCGCCCGCAACGACGACATGCATCGCTGGATCGGCATCGAGGCGACCGGCAGCATCGGCGCGAGAGCATCGGACTTCCAGTTGACCGACAGCGAGCGCCTGCTGCGCGATCTCGCCTATCCGTTCATCGAGCCGCCGCGTTCGCGCCCGGCGTGGAAGGGCGTGTTCGGCGATTACGAGCCGCTGCCCTCGCCGTGGCGGCGCAAGGCGCCGGCCTTCGACCGCTCGGCTTACGGCCGCCACCTGATCGACGAGCCGCACCGCTCGCATGCCTCGCGCTACGGCCGCCTGATCGAGGACGTGCGCGACGACATCACCCGGCTCGACCCGTTCTACGCCACGGCAACGCGGGTGTTCGACCTCGACGCCAAGCGCAACGCCAGCCTGCGCTATCTCGGCGACCTGTCGCCGCGCGAGCGCGACGATGCGCTCGCCCGCATGCGCGAGAACGTGCTGATCGTCGAATGGGTGCAGACGTGCCTCGAACGGCGCATCGCGTCGTATCGCTGGGCGCTGGAGCGGCTGGTGATCCATGCGCCCGACGGCCTCGCCGCCGAGGCCGACCGGCTGATCGGCGAGCTGGCGCTGCGCGCCGCGCAGGTGCCGGCGCTGGCCCCGCCGGTGGCGGGGCGCGCCGTCGTCACCAAGGGCTGACAGGTCGGGGGCGGAACCGGCAAGTCCTAGTTGGGCGCCACCACCCGCCGGACCTTCGCAGCGAGTTCGCGGGCTTCGGCTTCGCTGTTCAACGTCAAGAGGAAACCCTGCGCCCGCACCGGATCGAGTATTTTGGGGGCCATGACGATCTTGCCGTCCACGATGATCGCCAGCGTCCTTCCCACGTTCTCCGTGGAAATCCGCTCATACTTCTTCGCGCCGGCCGGTGTGAGCGCGACGTTGAACCCCGGCTTCCCTTCGACCCATTCCACCTCGCCGACGCCGACGAAATCCGGCGGCCCCAACAGCATCTCGGATTCGACCTCGAGCGTTCGACCGTGTCCCGCGACAGCGACCGCTGCACCGCCCCGACCCTGTTGCGCGACTAGCCTGATTTCGATGGGCTCGAATGCCGGAGCGGCCTGCGAAACCGCAGGTCCCGCGAGACCTGCGATCAGCATGAAAAGAATGCCGAAGAGTCTGGTCAGGTGCATACGCTCGCCCTCGATCGATATGCCAGTGGAGCTAGGTCTTGCGGCGCTGTTTTTCAAGTTGCGGCTTCGATGGGACGGGTCACATGCGCGACCCGCTGCCGGCGCGGCCGGGCAGCGCCGCTATTTCCTATTTCCGTTTCGCCGCATCGGCGACGCTCTGCGCGCGGCAGGTCGCGGCGGCGAGCGTGGCTTTCGCCTGCGCCATCAGGCCGGGCTCGGCGGCGAGCGCCTTGACCACGATCAGCCCGGTCGGCGACGGCGAATCGATGATCAGGCGGTCGGCGGCGGTGACTTCCTCGTCCTTCGGCAGGTCCTCGTGCTGGGCCTCGGTCATCAGGTCGAGTTCGATGGTCTTGCGTCCGGCCGAACGGTCGTTGATGGCGTAATAGG
>JBDHSY010000289.1:0-4649 GCA_039808405.1 Xanthobacteraceae bacterium | reverse complement strand
GGACATCCTGGTGGTGCGACACAAGGCGTCCGGCGCGGTCGAACTTTTGGCGCGCAAGGTGGACGGCTCGGTGATCAACGCCGGCGACGGCGCGCACGAGCACCCGACGCAAGCCCTGCTCGATGCGCTCACCATCCGCCGCAACAAGGGCCGCCTCGATGGGCTGACGGTGGCGATCTGCGGCGACGTGCTGCATTCGCGCGTGGCGCGCTCCAACATTCTTTTGCTCAACGCGATGGGCGCGCGCGTGCGCGTGGTCGCGCCGTCGACGCTGCTGCCGCCGGGCATCGAGCGCATGGGCGTCGAGGTCGCGCGCGACATGCGCGAAGGGCTCGACAACGCGGATATCGTGATGATGCTGCGATTGCAGCGCGAGCGCATGGACGGCTCGTTCGTGCCCTCCAGCGGCGAGTATTTCGAGTTCTTCGGGCTCGACCAGCAGAAGCTCGGCTATGCCAAGCCGGACGCGCTGGTGATGCACCCCGGGCCGATGAACCGCGGCGTCGAGATCGACTCGCTGGTCGCCGACGGCGCGCAGTCGCTGATCCGCGAGCAGGTCGAGATGGGCGTCGCCGTGCGCATGGCCGTGCTCGAAGCGCTGGCCCGCAACCTGCCCAACGCGTGACGCCATGCCCAAGGATCACCGCCCGCTGCTCCTGAAGAACGCCCGCCTGGTCGATCCGTCGCGCGACCGCGACGAGACCGGCGACCTGCTCGTGGCCGACGGCGCGATCCGCGACTCGGGCCGCGGCATCGGCCGTCCCGACGGCGCCGAGACGATCGACTGCGAGGGCCTCGTGGTGGCGCCGGGGCTGATCGACATGCGCGCCTTCGTCGGCGAGCCGGGCGCGAGCCATCGCGAGACCTTCGCCTCCGCCAGCCAGGCGGCGGCCGCCGGCGGCATCACCACCATCGTCTGCCAGCCCGACACCTCGCCGGTGATCGACAACTCCGCGACGGTGGATTTCGTGCTGCGCCGCGCGCGCGATACGGCCATCGTCAACATCCATCCGATGGCGGCGCTGACCAAGGGCCTGCGCGGCGAGGAGATGACCGAGTTCGGCCTGTTGAAGGCCGCCGGCGCGGTGGCCTTTACCGACGCCGCGCGCAGCCTCATGAACACCCAGGTGATGCGCCGCGCGCTCACTTACGCGCGCGACTTCGACGCGCTGATCGTGCACCACACCGAGGACCCGCATCTGGTCGGCGACGGCGTGATGAACGAGGGTGAACTGGCCTCGCGGCTCGGGCTGATGGGCATTCCGGCGGCGGCCGAGACCATCGTGCTGGAGCGCGACATGCGTCTCGTCGCGCTGACCGGCGGCCGCTATCACGCCGCATCCGTCACCTCGGCCGACTCGCTGGAAGTGCTCGGCCGCGCGCGCGAGGCGGGGCTCGCCGTCAGCGCCTCGGCATCGATCAACCACCTCGCCCTCAACGAGAACGACATCGGCCCCTACCGCACCTTTCTCAAGCTCGCGCCGCCGTTGCGCACCGAGGACGACCGCGCCGCGCTGGTCGCGGCAGTGGCATCCGGCCTCGTCGATGTCATCATGTCCGACCATAACCCGCAGGACGTCGAGACCAAGCGGCTGCCGTTCGCCGAGGCCGAGCCCGGCGCGGTCGGTCTCGAGACCATGCTGCCGGCCGGCCTGCGGCTGGTGGCGAACGGCGAGATCGACCTGATCGCGCTGTTGCGCGCCATGTCGACGCGCCCGGCCGAACTGCTCGGCCTCGAAGGCGGCACGTTGCGCAACGGCGCGCCGGCCGACCTCGTGGTGATCGACCTCGATACGCCGTGGGTGCTCGATCCGCTGCAACTGCGCTCGCAATGCCAGAACACGCCGTTCGACGAGGCGCGCTTCACCGGCCGCGCCGCCCGCACCATCGTCGGCGGCCGCACCGTCCACGAGATTTTGTGAGGCGCTATGGCCGGTCCCATCATCGCCGCGCTTGTCCTGGGCTACCTGTTCGGCTCGATCCCGTTCGGGCTGATCCTGACAAAGTTCGCCGGCACCGCCGACCTGCGCTCGATCGGCTCGGGCAATATCGGCGCCACCAACGTGCTGCGCACCGGCCGCAAGGGGCTGGCGGCGGCAACGTTGATCGGCGACATGCTGAAGGGCACCGCCGCGGTCTTGATCGCCGCAAAACTGTGGGGCCATGACGCGGCGCTGGTCGCGGCGTTCGGCGCCTTCATCGGCCACCTGTTTCCGGTGTGGCTGAAGTTCAAGGGCGGCAAGGGGGTCGCGACCTATATCGGCGTGCTGCTCGGGCTCGCCTGGCCGTTCGCGCTCGCCTTCGGCGCGATCTGGCTCGCAGTCGCCTGGCTGACGCGCTTCTCCTCGCTGGCCGCGCTGGTCGCCAGCCTGTCGATGCCGCCGATCCTGTGGTGGGCCCGCTATGACGACCTCGCCGGGCTGTTCGCCGGGCTGACGGTGCTGTTGTGGTTCATGCACCGCGCCAACATCGCCCGCCTGCGCGCCGGCACCGAAGGCCGCATCGGCGGGAAATCCTGAGGACACACTTTCAGGTTGTATCCGGGCAGGGCTTCGGCGATGCTCGACGGGTGGCGGGGCATTCTTCACAACCAGCGCGCCTGACCGACGCGCAGCGGCTCGACTGGCTGCGGCTGATCCGCAGCGATCATGTCGGGCCGCGCACCTTTCGCTCGCTGGTCAACCACTGCGGCAGCGCCCGTGCCGCGCTGGAGCGGCTGCCCGAACTGGCACGCCGCGGCGGTGCCGCCCGGCCCGGCCGCATCTACAGCGTGGCGGAGGCGGAAGCGGAGCTCGCCGCCGCCGCCCGCCACGATGTCCGTTATGTCGCCGCCGGCGAGGCCGGCTACCCGCCGCGGCTGGCGATGCTCGACGATGCGCCGCCCCTGCTCGCCATCCGTGGCGACGCAGCGGTGTTCATGCGCCCGACCGTGGCGCTGGTCGGCTCGCGCAATGCCTCCGGCGCCGGTCTCAAATTCTGCGAGCGGCTGGCGCGCGACCTCGGCGCGAGCGGCTTCGTAATCGCTTCGGGACTGGCGCGCGGCATCGATCAGGCGGCGCATCGCGCAAGCCTCGCGAGCGGCACCGTCGCGGTGCTGGCCGGCGGCCACGACCGCATCTATCCGCCCGAGCACGAGGGATTGCTTCGCGCCCTGCTCGACGCCGGCGGCGGCGCGCTCTCGGAAATGCCGATGGGCCATGTGCCGCGCGCCCGCGATTTCCCGCGCCGCAACCGGCTGATCTCGGGGGTGGCGCTCGGCGTCGTCGTGGTGGAGGCCGCGCACCGGTCCGGCTCGCTGATCACCGCACGGCTCGCCAACGAGCAGGGCCGCGAGGTGTTCGCGGTGCCCGGCTCGCCGCTCGACCCGCGCGCGGCAGGCACCAACCACCTCATCAAACAGGGCGCGACGCTGGTGACCGAAGCTGCCGACATCATCGACATGCTGCGCCCGATCGAGGCACGGCCGCCCGAACTGCCGGCCGACGAGCCGGAGGAGGCATTTGCCGCTGCCGAACCCGACGCCAGCGACCGCGCCCGCATCGTTGCGCTGCTCAGCCCGGCGCCGATCTCGCTCGACGACATCATCCGCCTTGCCGCGGTACCTGCGGCAACGGCCCGCGTGGTGCTGCTCGAACTCGAGCTGGCCGGCCGGCTCGAACGCCATGGCGCCGGCATGGTGACGCTGCTGTAGCGGCCTCACCGGTTTCGATATCGCTCGAAAACGCCCTACACGTGACCGCGCTGGCGCTCCGATGAGCGCCGCGCCGCCTCGTCGGCCTCCAGCTTCGCCATATCGAGCAGATAGGCCAGTGTCTCGAATCCGTGGCGGCGCGCCAGCATGACCAGATCAACCAGATGTCCGGCCAGAAACTGGGCGGCCTCGCCGGGGCCGCCATCGCCCGCCCGTCCGCCCCGATAATCAGCCGCGGGGATTTTTCGGGAATGGGTTTGCATGGCGCTCATTCCTCTGTGATCGGAACCGGCACCGCGCGGGTGATGTTGACACCCGAGCGGATGGGACCCGCGTGAGGGGCCAATTTTCATCTACCTTAGATTGTATATAAGGCAAGTAAACACGTAAAAGTTTCATTTTTGAGCAGCCGCGCGCGTAACCGTCATTTGACAGCGGACCCCTCTTTACCCATGTTCCGCGCGATCCTGCCGCCGGGCGGCGTCGGCCACGGCCGCTATTTTCCGACAAGCTATTGGAATAACATGAATATCGTCATCGTGGAGTCGCCTGCGAAGGCCAAGACGATCAACAAGTATCTCGGCCCCTCCTACGAGGTCGTGGCCTCCTTCGGCCATATTCGCGACCTGCCGGCCAAGAACGGATCGGTCGATCCCGACGACGATTTCCGGATGATCTGGGAGACCGACCCCAAGGCGGCCGGCCGCATGAACGAGATCGCGCGCGCCGTCAAAACCGCCGACAAGCTGATTCTCGCCACCGACCCCGACCGCGAGGGCGAGGCGATTTCCTGGCACGTGCTGGAGGTGCTGAAACAGAAGCGCGCCCTGAAGGATCAGGCCATCGAGCGCGTGGTGTTCAACGCCATCACCAAGCAGGCGGTCACCGACGCGATGAAGAATCCGCGCCAGATCGACGGCGCGCTGGTCGATGCCTACATGGCGCGCCGCGCGCTCGA
>JBDHSY010000288.1:0-4691 GCA_039808405.1 Xanthobacteraceae bacterium | reverse complement strand
TCGGAGCCGGACGGTATCCGTCCCTCGCGGATCATGGCGTCGATGCCGGCGCGGTTGAGGAGCAGGACGTCCGCGGTTTCGCCGGCCTGTAGACGCTTCACCAGCACAGGCGCGGTGTTCCACGTGATGCGAAGGCGGAAGCCGCTTTCTGCCTCGAACTGCGGCGCAAGCACTTGGAGGGCGCTCTGCACGGCGATCGTGCTGAAGATTTTGAGGTCGTGCGTCACGCGGGCTCACGGCAGGACATACCGTCTGGATAGCTTCTCTCCTGGCGAATGCCAAACGAACCGGGTCCTTGCCGCTGGTTCCCAATTGCAGTGACGGTCGCAGAAACGCCTCGGGCGCGCGTTGGCTGCCTTAATTGGTGACCATCGAGGAACAGACCTGCGAGAGGCGGCGTTGCTACCTTCGTCCAAAAGACGTTTGAGAGGAGGTGGCCCATGAAAATCGTTCCGGTTGCAATGTTGGCTCTAGGGGTGCTGGTTGCCGGTTGTTCGGTAAGGCATGAGACGGTGCAGGCCCCGCCAGCCCCGACTACGCAGCGGACCACGACTGTCTACAGCGATCCTTATTCCCCAACGCCAGTCACCACGACCACTGTCACGACGCCGGCCCGTTACTAGTCCGCACCGCCGGAAGAGGAGCCGGGCGATGAGGGGAGGTTTTAGCCATAGCCGCCCCTCTCCCTTGGCTGCTTTCGTTGTGACGAAGATGTGAAAACAAAAAACTGCGCGACCTTAGGTGGAACCATCCTTCACAGCGCGCATTGAGTGCGTACCTTGATCGGCGCCTTCTCCCCCAGGTCGGCAAGATCGAGGTTACGTCCCCAACCCTTGAGGCCCGTACCATGGGCCTCTTTTTTTTGAGATACCCGCCCGTCCGGGGAGCGCGCGTGTCTCGAAGAAGGGTCACGTCGATATCAAGCCCGGCCAGTAGTGGCCGTCGGGCGTTGGCCGCTTACCGAAGATCGCCTGGCCGACGCGCACGACGTCGGCGCCTTCCGCGATCGCTTCCTCGAAGTCCCCCGACATGCCCATCGAGAGTTCGGTGAGGGCGGCATTGCGCTTTACGGCCTCGTCGCGCAGGCGGCGCAAAAGAGCGAAGCAAGGACGTACCTTCTCCATGTCGGTGCTGAGCAGGGCCAAGGTCATCAAGCCTCTCGGCTTGAGGCGCGGGAACTGATCGAGTGAATCGACGAAGGGCAAGAGCGCCTCCGGCGACAGACCGTACTTACTTTCTTCACTTGATGTGTTGACCTGGACGTAGACGTCGAGAAAGCGGCCTTCACGTTCGAGGCGTTTGTTCAGGAGATCGGCAAGACGCAGGCTGTCCAGCGCATGGAACTCGCGGGTAAAGCGGGTGAGGTACTTCACCTTGTTGGTCTGCAAATGGCCGATGATGCTCCAGTCGATGGCTAGGTCGTCGAGCGCTTCCCGCTTGCCCTGCGCTTCCTGGATCTTGTTCTCACCGAAGGACCGGATGCCGGCGGCAAAGGCGAAACGCAGGACATGCGCCGGCACGGTCTTCGTGACAGGTAGCAGCCGGACTGCAGCGCGATCCCGCCCCGCCCGTTCGCAGGCCTTGGCGATGCGTTCCTCGACTCTGGCAAGGTTGGCCTTGAACGCGCCGAGCGGGTCGGGACCGAAGCGTTCGATGTCTTCGACGGATAGTTCGGGGGCTGGTTTCTGAACCATGATGGGTCTCGGAAATCCTCTTAGCGTCGGTTCTAATTAGTCCGAGAGTGGATTGTGAGGAATGTCCAGTTTCAAAGATTCGACATGGTCCAGTTTGGAATGCCGGCGAAAGCCTTTGCTGGATAATGCCGTGGCCATCGCGCGGCGGTACTGGCAGCATTCAGCGTCCTGCGCCGCGAGGTTTCCATGGCTCTCCAGTCATCGTTGTTCCGCGGCGATCCGAAGCTTGAAGCCGCTGCCGTCTCCGATGCCGCCCATATTGTGCCGGGTGCGAAAGGGGAGCACGTCCGGAAGATCCAGCTCGCCTTGAACCAGCTCGACAAAGCGGGCCTCGACCCCGACAGCATTTACGGAAACGCAACGGCAGCGGCCGTTCTTGCCTACAAGCGAAAGCGCAGCATCATCAACAAGGCCTATCAGAGCCAAGCCGACAACATCGTCGGCAAGATGACGATTGCTTCCCTCGATCAGGAGCTGCTGCAGCAACGTCCTCTCGGGCCGCTCGAGTTCAAGGTTCGGGGCGGCCAGCCCGTCAACCGGATTTTGCCGCTGTCACCGTTCATTGTCCGGCAGTCGCTCGTCTCCCCGCGGGAGTCGTTTGCGGTCACGGGGCCACGCGTCGCCGCACCCAATCCGCAGACCATCACGACGACCAGCCGCTGGCCGCCCAACAGCGCAGGCATGATCACCTGCCTGAACACCGGCAGCACCGGAACGGCGATCTGTACGAACCATGGAGATATCACGCAGCTGGTGCCCAAGCCCCCGAGCAAGAAGGTCGTATTCCTATCCGACTTCAGTCTGGGGCCCTCGAATCAGGCGCAGGTCCTGGCGCCTGAGGACGGCGGCAGGGTCTCCCTGACGAAGGACCCCATGGACATGCGTCTGGAAGCCTTCCGTCCTGGCAACGCGACGATCGTCGCCTCGCGCCCCGGCGTGACGAAGATCCATTCGGTCGAGGTTCGCCAGAACCGGAAGGCGGCTGTGCCCGGAGGGCCGCTGACCAAGCTCGCGGCGAATTCGAAGTTCTTTTCGGCGTCGCGGGAGGAGGGCGGTGAATTCGATCCGCATAACGTCTTTACGGGCCGTCCCGTCGGTCCGAAGCGGGGCGGACGGCTGATCAACTTGGCGGGCGATGGCGAAACGCCTGAGTTCGAGGACTATCAGGTCGACCTTGATCATTCGTTCGATCCGGTCGGTGGCTTCAGGCCATGGGCCGACGATCCCGATCCCTCAACGTTCATTCCCGACAAGTCGGCCAGCCACATCACCATGCGCGGGACCCCGCTGCTCGACACCTTCATCAGGGTCATCAAGCGTATCGCCCAGCCGGGATGCCGCTTTACCTACAATGGACAACTTGAGTTCCTGGCCGCGATCAGATCGCAGCTTCCGGGACGGGACCTCGAACCGCCGATCATCGAGAAGGGCAACGGTACCAAGCAGGACCCCGATTTCGTGCTTGTCGCCAGGGAGTTGAGCTGACGGGACGCGCGTGCACTAAGCCGGCGATGCATTGCCATTGCCGCGATCGTCGTGGCACGCTGCCGTCTGGCTTCGGTAGCGGGGGAGGCTGCAATGCGCGGAACGATTGCGATGACCGTTGCTCTTCTCGGGATCGCCTCTCCCTTGGCTGCGCAAAGCATCCCGTTCACTCTGACGCCATCGCCTCGAAATCATCCGGCCTGCACATCCGGTAACAATACCTTCCACAACAAGAAATGGTCGGTCGCCGAGGCGCGGACCACGGCCACCGTCTCGGGGGCGACGGCGGTTACTCTCCGGAAGGGCGCCGACGGCGTGTTTGGCGGTACTGCCAAGGTCGGCAACAGCATGATGGTCTTCTCCTTCGTCAACAACGGCCGTGAGCGCGTCCTCAAAGTGACGAGCAACGAGCTGGGCTGCGTGTGGCAGGGCACTAATCTCGATCCACGACGCGCCTGAGCGCGGACGGTCCGGCCACAACGAAGTCACTATTGTTACAATTTGACGAACATTAAGCTTGGCGGCGGAGGTGCCGCCTGTGGCCATGATCAATCGATGGGACCAGTGGCTGGTGCTGCTGATCAATCAGCCGGCAGGTCGCAACGAGCTGCTGGATCAGTTCGTCCTCGACGTCGCCGACTCGGCGGTCCTCAAGGGCGGCATCTTCCTCGCGGCCTACTGCTGGATATGGTTCGAGAAAGGCGATCGTCGCGAGGATTTGCGGCGCATGATCGTGGCCTCGACGTTGGCGGCCTTGGTCGTGGTCTTGACCGTGCGGTTGATGCAGACGGGTCTACCCTTCCATCCCCGGCCGCTGCATGCGCCCGACTTCGGTCTCAATACACCGCTCAGCGTGCATCCGGAGTCCCTTAGGACGTGGAGCTCGTTCCCCAGCGATCATGCGGCTCTCTTCTTTGCGCTCTCGGTGCCCATCTGGACATGGTCGCGCCCGCTCGGGGTCGTGGCCTTCTGCTGGGCGCTTATCGTGATCTGCCTGCCGCGTGCCTATCTCGGCTTCCACTACCCAAGCGACGTGCTGGCGGGCGCTGTGCTCGGCATCGTCCTGATGGTCGTAGCGCGGGGTGCTCTGCTGAGGACGTCTCTGCCCGATCGGATCGTAGGATGGAGTGGCCTGCACCCAGGATCGTTCGGCGCCATCGCGCTTCTCTATGCGCTGGAACTGGCCACCTTGTTCGAGGATGCCCGACACTTTGCTCTCGATGCGCTGAGGCTCGCCGGTAAGCTCGTTGCCTGAGCCCCGGCTTACCCGAAGCGATCCGGCCTGAAGGGCGTTGGATCGAGGCCAGGGGCTTTCCCAGCGATGATATTGGCAAGCATGCGGGCACTGGGTGGTCCGCCGGTCATACCGAAATGGCCGTGTCCGACGGCCAGGAAGAGGCCGGGACGGGATCTCGCTTCGCCCAGAAATGGCAGGCTGTCGGGCGTGGACGGGCGGAACCCCATCCAGAAGCGGTGGCCTTCGACATTCACGTCGGGAAGCATGGTGCGGAC
>JBDHSY010000287.1:0-4702 GCA_039808405.1 Xanthobacteraceae bacterium | reverse complement strand
GACGTTGCGGATCGCCTTCGTCGGCGACCAGTCGACCTTCGTGCGCGCCGCCATCACGGGCGTCGCGGTCGAGGGCGCCATCGCCGCCGTGCTGACCAGCCTGATGATCCTGCTGTTTCTCGGAAGCTGGCGCTCGACCGTGATCATCGCCATCTCGATTCCGCTGTCGGTGCTCGGCTCCATCGTCATGCTGTGGCTGATCGGCGAGACGCTCAACATCATGACGCTGGGCGGGCTGGCGCTCGCTGTCGGCATTCTGGTCGATGACGCCACCGTCACCATCGAGAACATCAACTGGCATCTGGAACAGGGTAAGGAGGTCGAGCCGGCGATCATGGACGGCGCGCGGCAGATCGTGACGCCGGCCTTCGTCTCGCTGCTGTGCATCTGCATCGTGTTCGTGCCGATGTTCTTCCTCGAAGGGGTGGCGCGCTTCCTGTTCGTGCCGATGGCGGAAGCGGTGATGTTCGCCATGCTGTGGTCGTTCATCCTGTCGCGTACGCTGGTGCCGACCATGGCCAAGTATCTGCTGCATCCGCACACCGGTGACGAGCCGGCGCGCTCGCGCAACCCGCTGGTGGTGTTCCAGCGCGCCTTCGAGGCCGCCTTCGCGCGCGTGCGCAACGGCTATCGCGAGACGCTGGCGCTGGCGCTGCATCATCGCGGCGCCTTCGTCGCAGGCTTCATCGTGCTGGTCGGCGGTTCGTTTCTGCTCGCGCCGTATCTCGGCCGCAACTTCTTTCCCTCGGTCGATACCGGGCAGATTTTGATGCATGTGCGCACCCAGGTCGGCACCCGCGTCGAGGAAACCGCGCGCCAGTTCGCCGCGATCCAGGCGGCGATCCGCACCATCATCCCGCCGGACCAGATCGACACCATGACCGACAACATCGGCATGCCGATCTCCGGCATCAACCTGACCTACAACAACACCGGCGTGATCGGCTCGCAGGACGGCGATATCCAGATCAAGCTCAAGGGTCGCCATCCGCCGACCGCCGAGGTGGTGCGCGAGCTGCGCGAGAAGCTGCCGTGGCAGTTTCCCGGCGTGACCTTTGCGTTCCTGCCGGCCGATATCGTCAGCCAGATCCTCAATTTCGGCGCGCCGGCGCCCATCGACCTGCAAATCCGCGGCGCCGATCTCGACGCCAATTTTGCTTACGCCAACGAACTGTTGCGGCGCATCCGCAAGATTCCCGGCGTCGCCGATGCGCGCATCCAGCAGTCCAACCGTGCCCCGGCGCTCGACGTCGATGTCGATCGCACCCGCGCCAAGTATGTCGGCCTGACCGAGCGCGACGTGACCAACAGTATGGTGGTCAACCTCGCCGGCTCCTCGCAGGTGGCGCCGACGTTCTGGCTCGATCCCGACACCAGCGTGTCCTACGCCGTGGTGATGCAGACGCCGCAGTACAAGCTCGACTCGCTCGCGAGCCTCAAGGCGCTGCCGATCACCGGTGCTGCGGCCGAGAGCCTGCCGATCCTCGGCGGCGTCGCCAGCATCACCCGCTCCAGCGGCAACGCCGTGGTGTCGCAATACAACATCGAGCCGATGGTGCAGATTTTCGCCACCCCGCAGGGCCGCGACCTCGGCGCCATCGCGACCGACATCCAGAGCGTGCTGGCGGAGACCGTCAAGGACGTGCCGAAAGGCTCGACGGTCAAGCTGCTCGGCCAGGTCGAGACCATGAACAGCGCGTTCACCGGGCTGTTGTTCGGGCTGATCGGCGCCATCGTGCTGGTCTATCTGTTGATCGTCGTCAACTTCCAGTCGTGGTCCGATCCGTTCGTCATCATCACCGCGCTGCCGGCGGCGCTGGCCGGCATCGTCTGGATGCTGTTCTCGACCGGGACCACGCTGTCGGTGCCGGCGCTGACCGGGGCGATCATGTGCATGGGGGTGGCGACCGCCAACAGCGTGTTGGTGATCGCGTTTGCGCGCGAGCATCTCGAGGCGACCGGAGACGCGATGGCGGCGGCGCTGGAAGCCGGCTTCGTCCGCTTCCGCCCGGTGCTGATGACGGCGCTGGCGATGATCATCGGCATGCTGCCGATGGCGCTCGGGCTCGGCGAGGGCGGCGAGCAGAACGCGCCGCTCGGCCGGGCGGTGGTCGGCGGGCTGATTTTTGCCACCGTCGCCACCTTGATGTTCGTGCCGGTTGTATTCAGCATGGTCCACAGGCAACGGCGCGCGCCCGGCGCGGCCCGATTGGAGACGTCCCATGCCCACTGATCGCGGCTCGCCGGCGTTGCGCTGGAAGCTCGGCGTGTTCGGCCTGATCGCCGCCGGCGCTGCGGTCGTGGTGGTCGTCACCGGCATCACCGCGCGCGAGGAGACCAAGGCGAAATTGCAGGACTGGGCCGAGACGCAGGCCGTGCCGGCGGTCGCGGTGGTCAGGCCGCAGGCCAAGGCGGTCGATGCCGTGCTCGAACTGCCGGGGCGGCTGGAAGCCTATTCGCGCGCGGCAATCTATGCCCGCGTCAGCGGCTATCTCAAGAGCTGGAAGGTCGACATCGGCGCCACCGTCGCCGCCGGCGACGTGCTGGCCGAGATCGATGCGCCGGACCTCGACCAGCAGCTCAACCAGGCCCGCGCCGATCTCACGAGCGCCAAGGCCAGTGCCACGCTGTCGGAAGCGACGCTGAACCGGCGCAAGGCGCTTCTCAGCGCCAACTTCGTCTCGATGCAGGAGATCGACGAGCGCACCGCCGACCTCGCCAACAAACGCGCCGCCGTCAATGCGCAGCAGGCCAACGTCGACCGCCTCGAGGCGCTGGCCGGCTACAAGACCATCACCGCGCCGTTCGCCGGGGTGGTGACGGCGCGCAACACCGACATCGGCGCGCTGATCAGCGGCGGCGGCAGCGCCGGCCCGCCGATGTTCGTGATTGCCGACGTCGGCAAGCTGCGCGTTTACGTCGATGTGCCGCAGAGCGACGTGCCTGCGATCCGCATCGGTGCTGCGGCGGCGATCGTCGCGCCGGACTATCCCGACCGCACGTTCTCGGCGGTGGTGGAATCCTCCTCGCAGTCGGTCGATAGGGCCTCCGGCACCACGCGCATGCAGCTCAAGCTCGATAACGCCAGGCGCGAACTGATGCCCGGCGGCTATGTCAGCGTCCGCCTGACGCTGGCCGGCGAGGCGGTGCCGCTGCACATTCCGGCGTCCGCGCTGATCTTCGACCAGCACGGCTTGCGCGTCGCCACCGTGGCCGAGGGCGACCGCGTTCGCTTCAAGACCATCCGCATCGCGCGCGACCTCGGCCGCGAGATCGTGGTCGGCAGCGGGCTCGGCGCCGACGACCGGATCATCGTCGCGCCGCCGGATGGCATTGCCGAGGGCGATCAGGTCCGCGTCGTCGGCGGGCCGGGCGGTGGCAAGCCGGCCGTGCCGGCGACGGCGCAGGCGCAGGACAGCAAGGGCTGATACGGGTGGCAGGACCGAGCGATACTGGGGCGGGCCGTGGCCTGCGCAAGGGACTGACGAGCTACGGCGACGCCGGCTTCTCGCTGTTTTTGCGCAAGGCGTTCATCAAGGCGGCCGGTTATTCCGACGATGCGCTGGAGCGCCCCATCGTCGGCATCACCAACACCGGCAGCGACTACAACCCCTGCCACGGCAACGCAGCCGTGCTGATCGAGGCGGTCAAGCGCGGCGTCATGCTGGCCGGCGGCCTGCCGATGGTATTTCCGACCATCTCGATTGCCGAGAGCTTTTCGCACCCGACCTCGATGTATCTGCGCAACCTGATGGCGATGGAAACCGAGGAGATGATCCGCGCCCAGCCGATGGACGCGGTGGTGGTGATCGGCGGCTGCGACAAGAACTTGCCGGCGCAGGTGATGGCGGCGGCGAGCGTCGATCTGCCGACGGTGGTGCTGCCGACCGGGCCGATGGTGGTCGGCCATCACAAGGGCGAGGTACTGGGCGCCTGCACCGATTGCCGCCGGTTCTGGGCCGCGCATCGCGCAGGCACTGTCGACGCCGACGAGATCGAGGCGATCAACGCGCGCCTTGCGCCGTCGGTCGGCACCTGCATGGTGATGGGCACCGCTTCGACCATGGCCTGCATGCTGGAGGCGATGGGGCTGACGCTGCCGATGGCGGCGACGATCCCGGCGCCGCACGCCGAGCGGGTGCGGCTCGCGGAAGCCAGCGGCAAGCGCGCCGCCGGGATGGCGGTGGCCGGCGGCCCGCGCCCGAGCGAGCTGGTGACGCCGGCGAGCTTGCGCAACGCGCAGGTGGTGTTGCAGGCAATCGGCGGCTCGACCAACGGCCTTATTCATCTGACGGCGATTGCCGGGCGCACGCCGCACGCGATCGATCTCGACGCCTTCGATGCGCTCGGGCGCGAGGTGCCGGTGCTGGTCGATCTAAAACCCTCCGGCGCGCATTACATGGAGCATTTCCATCACGCCGGTGGCGTGCCGAAGCTTTTGAAGCAGCTTGGCGACCTGATCGACGGCGACGTCATGACGGTCGCGGGCGTGCGGCTCGGCGACGTTGCGGCGCGCGCGGAGGACGTGCCGGGGCAGGAGGTGATCCGGCCGCGCGATCAGCCGATCGAGGCCGGCGGCGCGCTCGCCGTGCTGCGCGGCAACCTCGCGCCGCGCGGCGCGGTGATCAAGCACGCTGCCGCGAGCGCGCGGCTGTTGCAGCACGAGGGGCGGGCGGTGGTGTTCGAGTCGGTCGAGGACCAG
>JBDHSY010000286.1:0-4707 GCA_039808405.1 Xanthobacteraceae bacterium | reverse complement strand
GGGCCCGACCTTTGTCGACGCGACCGAGGGTGGCAAGCGCCTGCGCCGCGGCGCGCGGCTGTGGACCGTGGCGGTGTCGACCTTCAAGGCCGAGACCTATCGTTTTCTGCGGCTGGAACAACCAACCGAGGAAGAACGTGCAAGCGGTGGCGTGTTTCCGCCCGGAGCTGTGCATTTGCCGCACTGGGTCGAGAACGAATGGCTCAAGCAGTTCACGGCCGAGCAACTGGTAACCGTGCGCACAAAACGCGGTTTCGCCCGTCTCGAATGGCAAAAGCTCAGAGAGCGCAACGAAGCGCTCGACTGCCGCGTCTACGCCCGTGCCGCCGCCTGGATCGTCGGCGCCGACCGCTGGACCGAGGCGATGTGGTCCGATCTGGAACGACAGATCGGACCAGTGGAGGAGGTCGACAGCAAACAGTCGGCCAATCCGCAATTGGAGAGCGGTGCCGTAGCCGGCGTCATTCGTCCTCGGCCAACGCTCCACGGCCGCCGCGTATTCCAGTCGAGCTATCTGAGTTGAGCCATGACACTCGAAGAGATGTTGGCGCAACGCGATGCGCTGCTCGCGGCGCGCTTTCGCGGCGTGCGCACCGTCGAAATCGACGGCCGCCGGGTCACATATGCGAGCGATGCCGAGATGGCGACCGCTATCACCGATCTCGAGCGCCGCATTGCCGCGACCCGGGAAGGTGGCCGCAAGCGCCGCATTCTCACGTCTGCGTCGAAGGGGCTTTGAGTGCTCGTCTCCCTGACAGCATTTCGTCGCCGCGTCGGTGCCTTCATTGGCGGGTTCGAGGCAGGGCTTGCAAATCGGCGACTGAGAGGATTTCAGCCGAGCAGGGCGCATCTCAACACGCTGATTGCGGCAGCAGGTCCCGATATCACGGCCCGCGCCCGCTGGCTGGTGCGCAACAATGGTTATGCCGCCAATGCGATCGAGAGCTGGGCTGGCAATGTCGTTGGCGCCGGCATCAAACCGTCGTCTCTTATCAAGGATGCTGGCTTGAAAGCCGCGGTTCAGGAGCTTTGGCTCAGCTGGACTGATGAAGCCGATGCGGAGGGCTTCACCGACTTCTACGGATTGCAGCGCCGCGCTGCGCGCGAAGTGTTCATCGCCGGCGAGGTATTCTTTCGATTTCGGTCGCGGCGACCTCAGGATGGATTGACCGTGCCGTTGCAGCTGCAGATGCTGCCCTCGGAGATGCTGCCGCTCAACCGCAACGAGGTTTTGCAGGACGGCCATGTGATCCGGCAGGGTATCGAGTTCGACGCCATCGGGCGACGTGTCGCCTACCACTTCCTGCGCCGGCATCCCGGCGACATCACGGATCCAGGCCTTGCTGGCGAGATGGTGCGGATCCCAGCTTTTGAGATCGCTCACATTATCGATCCGGTGGATGCCGGCCAGTTGCGCGGCGTGTCACGGTTTGCCGCCGGCATCGTAAAGTTGTTCTTGCTTGATCAGTACGACGACGCCGAGCTCGACCGCAAGAAGGTTGCGGCGATGCACGCGCTGTTCATCACGACGCCGGCGCCGTCCGAACCGCTCGACGCCGCGGAGGGTCGGGACGACAATGACGAGCGTACCATCGACCTGCAGCCCGGCCAGATCACCATGTTGGAGCCGGGTGAGGAGGTGCAGACCTCGGCGCCGGCCGACTCGGGACAAACTTACGAGCCGTTTCAGTACCGTACGCTGCTGCAGGTTTCGGCGGCGTTGGGTGTACCTTATGCGTATCTGTCTAACGATATGCTCAAGGCGAACTACTCGAATTCTCGCCTTGCGCTGCTCGAATTCCGCCGCCGCATTGAAGCCTACCAGCATGCCGTGATCGTCTGGCAGCTCTGCCGCCGGGTGTGGGCGCGCTGGATGGACACGGCGGTGCTTGCCGGCGCGCTTGATCTTCCGCGCTATGACGACCGGCGGCGTGAACACCTCGCCTGCGACTGGCTGCCGCCGAAGTGGGACTGGGTCGACCCGCTGAAGGACGCCCGTGCCGAGATCGAGCAGATCAATGCCGGTTTGAAGAGCCGAACGCAGGCGTTGGCAGAGCGCGGCTACGACGCTGAGCAGGTCGACGCTGAGATCGCGGCCGACCAGGCACGCGAGAATTCGCTCGGGTTGAGTTTCCGGTCGTCCGCAGCTTCGCCACTGTTTCAGGGTGAGCCGAGCAACACGCCGGCCGGCGAACAGGACAATGCGAATGCCTGACCTACCGCATTTGGCCGGCCGCGTATTCGGCACGCCGCTATTGATCGCGCGCGGCAGGCTCGAGGTCATCCTCGGTGTGCTGGGGCCGCGTCTCGCCGGCGGTACGCTGGAGTCGATCGGACCGCAAACCGATCTGGCGCCCCTCACGTCGATCACGGCCGAGAGGATTGCGGTCGTCTCGGTGATCGGAACGCTTGTCAGTCGTTCGGGCTATCTCGACGCCGCGAGCGGACTCCAAGCCTACGACGATATCGCGGAGGCGGTCGCCGTCGCCATGGATGACGCGAGCGTGCGCGGCGTGATCCTCGACGTCGACTCCTCGGGCGGAGAGGTTGGCGGGTTGTTCGACCTGGTCGAGCGGATCAAGGCCATTTCGAGCGCGAACGCAAAGCCGCTCTGGGCCGTTGCAAACGAGAGCGCGCTGTCGGCGGCCTATGCCATCGCGAGCGCGGCGGACCGGCTCTATGTCTCGCGCACCGGCGAAGTCGGCTCGATCGGCGTGGTCGCTGTTCACATCGACGAGAGCGGGGCGGACGCCAAGGCGGGACTGGCCTGGACCTTCGTGTTCGCCGGCGATCGCAAAGTCGACGGCAATGCGCACGAGCCCTTGTCCGAACGCGCCCGCGCCACGATTCAGGCCGACGTCGATCGCCTCTACTTCGAATTCTGCGGGCTCGTTGCCGGCAATCGTGGGCTGACGAGCGAGACGGTGCGCGGTACGAATGCTGCGATCTATCGCGGCGAGCTCGCAATCCGCGCCGGCCTTGCCGACCGCGTCGGCACGCTCGACCTCGCCATCGCAGAGATGGCTGCCGATTTCGACCGCATGGCCTCGGCGCCGCGTGCCACCAGCAACCCGACACCCAGGAGGATATCGTCCATGGCGACGAACGACACCGAACACAGTCGAAACGAACCGAACGAGCCGCAGCCCGCGCTGCCGGCAGCATCTCCGGTCCCGGCAATCCCTGAACCGGCGGTTCCTCCGGCTCAGACGGCCATCGTGCCCGCGACTGCCCCGGCCATCGAACCCGACCCCACGGGCAGACTGCGCGCCGAGTTCGCCGAGATCGCTGCCGTTGCCGCGCAGGCTGCCCGGCTCGGCGTCGCGGTCGACGCGGCGGACGCGGTCGCCAGGGGCGTCTCCGCCGATGCACTGCGTCGCTCCGTGCTCGACACGCTTAGCCAGCGGAGCGAGGCGACGAGTGTCATCGTCACGGCGCCGTCCACGCCCGCAGCCGGCGACAGCCCGATCGTGCGGCGCGCCAGGGAGCGTGCGGCAGCGGCCCGCGCCTGATCATCGACAGATTTGAGGAGGATCCCGCATGCCCGTTCTCACCATGGCGCCGACGCTCGGCGACCTGCTCAAATATGAGCTCAATGGCAACTATAGCCGCGAGACCGTTACCCTCAAGGCCGGCACCAACTACACGCTTGGCTCGGTGCTCGGGAAGATCACCGCCTCTGGCAAGTACCGCCTGTCTCCGGCAGCCCAGTTTGCCGGCGACGAGGGTGCTGAGACTGCGATCGCCGTCCTCATCGAGGCCGTCGACGCCACGGCCGCGGATAAGGCCGGCCTCGTCGTCGCGCGCGGCCCCGTGATCCTGTCGAAGGCCGCCCTCGTGCTCGATGCTTCGGTCGACGATGCATCCAAGACTGCGGCCAAGCATGCCGAGCTGTCCGCTGTGGGGCTCGTCGCTCGCGACACCGCCTGATCTTTTCTGAACCTCCCCGCTTGGCCGGGCCTCGATGGATTTCCATCGAGGCCCAATCTTTTTTAAGGAGACCCAACCCCATGGCTCCGATGATCAATCCCTTCGACGCAGGCGGTTACACGCTTGCCGAGATGACCCAGGCCATCAATATCCTGCCTAATATCTACACCCGTCTCGGCGAGATGGGCCTGTTTCGTTTTGAGGGTATCACCCAACGTAGCGCCATCATCGAGCAGGCCGAGGGCGTGCTCAACCTGCTGCCGACAGTGCCACTGGGCGGGCCGGCCACCGTCGCCAACCGCGATGCCCGCTCGATGCGCTCGTTCACAGTGCCGTGGATCCCGCACGATGACGTCATCACCCCGCAGGATATCCAGGGCGTGCGTGGCTTCGGCGTCGCGGATGCCGCAGATCCGCTTGCCACCGTCATGGAGCGCAAACTCACCCGCATGCGGGCGAAGCATGCCCAGACCCGTGAATACATGGAGGTCAATGCACTGCGCGGCGCCGTCAAGGATGGTGCCGGCGTCACCCTTTATGACTATTTCGATGAGTTCGGGCTTGCCCAGCAGGCAGTCGATTTCGTGCTCGGCACCGCGGCGACCCAGGTCCAGGCCAAGTGCCGCGAGGTGCTTCGCAGCATCGAGACGGAGCTCAAGGGCGAGACCATGACCGGCGTGCTCGCGCTGGTCAGCCCCGGTTTCTTCGACAAGCTGATCGGTCACGCCAGGGTCGAGGAGGCCTACCGCTACTTCTCCTCCACCGGGGCGCAGCCGC
>JBDHSY010000285.1:0-4712 GCA_039808405.1 Xanthobacteraceae bacterium | reverse complement strand
AAGAAGTACGATCCGGTGGCGCGCAAGCACGTCGAATTCCGCGAAGCCAAGATCAAGTAACAAAATCACGTAAGGCGGCGCTTTCATCGCGACGTCAGCGGCGGGGCCTTTTGGGGCCCCGTTTTCGTTTGCCGCCTCAGAGTCTGATCCAACTTCGTTGAATCAGACTCTTCGATTGTCTCTTGTTGAGCATGATCTTGTCCGGAAACCGGTTCCCACCCTCGGGTCAAGCCCGAGGGCAGGCTTTTTCGGGATCATGCTCTAAGCCGCCGCGGCGACCACGCGGTTGCGGCCGGCGCGCTTGGCGCGGTAGAGCGCCTGGTCGGCCCGCTTGAGCACCGCCGCCACCTGCTCGCGCCCTTCCAACCCGGCAATTCCGATCGACAGCGTGACGTCGATCTGCCGCGCCCCGCGCTCGATCGCGAACGGCGCGCCGGCGACCGCGCGCCGCAGCCGCTCGGCAACGAGCCCCGCCACCTTGAGGTCGGTCTCCGGCATCACCACCACGAACTCCTCGCCGCCGTAGCGGCAGGCGAGGTCGATGCCGCGAACCGCCTTGCGGACGCGCGCGGCGAACTCGCGCAACACCTCGTCGCCGGCGTCGTGGCCGTAGCTGTCGTTGATCGCCTTGAAGAAATCGATGTCGAGCATCATCAGCGCCAGCGGCTCGCCGCGTGCCGCCGCCTGATCGGCGAGGGCTGCGAGGTGACTCTCCAGGTAGCGGCGATTGTGCAGGCCGGTCAGCGCGTCGGTGATCGCCATCTCGATCGAGGCGTGGAAGTTGTCGCGCAGATGCTCGGCATAGCGGCGCCGGCGCACCTGGGTGCGCACCCGCGCCAGCAATTCGTTGCGGTCCACCGGACGCATCAGATAGTCGTTGACGCCGATCTCGAGCCCGCGCAGCAGGTTGTCGCGGTCGCTGGCGTCGGCAACCGCCAGCATCGGCAGGTGGCGCGTGCGCTCGAGCGAACGGACCTGACTGCACAGCCTCAGACCGTCGAAATCTTTCAGCCCCAGCGACACGATCATCAGATCGTAGGCATGTTCGGCGGCATGGAATACCGCTTCCGCCGGCGACGGCTCGACATCGACGGCGTGCTCGGCGGTCAGCGGCGCGGCCAGACGCTCGTAGGAGTCCGGCCGGTCGTCCACCAGCAAAATGCGCCCGCCCTTGCCGTCGTCGGCCACCGCGTTGCGCTCCGGCGCCAGAATGCCGACCTCGAGCGAGGTCGCAGCGCGCATGCGCAGTTCGTCGGTCATCATCTTCAGCCGCGTCAGCGAGCGCACCCGCGCGATCAGGATGGCGTCGGCGACCGGCTTGGTAAGGAAATCGTCGGCGCCCGCCTCCAGCCCGCGCACCCGGTCGGCGGGATGGTCGAGCGCCGTCACCATCACCACCGGAATGAAGCAGGTCTGCGGGTTCGACTTGAGGCGGCGGCACACCTCGAAGCCGTCGAGATCGGGCATCATCACGTCGAGCAGCACGATGTCGCACTCGATCCGCGCGCAGATGTCGAGCGCCTCGGCGCCGTTCCGCGCGGTGATGACGTCGAAATATTCCGCCGACAGCCGCGCCTCCATCAGGCGGATATTGGCCGGCGTATCGTCGACGACAAGGACGCGGGCGGTCATCGCGCTTCCTTACCCAATGAACTGGCGCACGGTTTCCATGAACCGCCCGACCGAGATCGGCTTCGACAGATAGGCTTCGCAGCCACCTTCGCGGATCCGCTCCTCGTCGCCCTTCATGGCGAACGCCGTCACGGCGATGACGGGAATGGCGCGCAGCTCCGGGTCGTCCTTGATCTGGCGCGTCACCTCGAGCCCGGAGACCTGCGGAAGCTGGATGTCCATCAGCACCAGGTCGGGGTGCAGCCGGCGCACGAGGTCGAGCGCCTCGACGCCGCTCGAGGTGCCGACGGTGGCATAGCCGTGCGCTTCCAGGAGATCGCGAAAGAGCTTCATGTTAAGCTCGTTGTCCTCGACGATCAGGACGGTCTTGGCCATCCCGCCCCTCCGCTCTGCAAATGGTGGCCCGGCGCCTCGCTTGCGGCCACAGCCCCCCGCGCTGGCACTCAGGGCTGCGCGGGGCAAACTAGAGACCATAAGTTACGGAAAGGCAAAAGCGATCGATGAGTAAGGGTTTACACGATCCCCGGGAAGCGGCGGAAATCGTGGCCGTTCAAGCACTTTCCTTTATCGCCACGGACCCGGAGCGGCTCGGGCTGTTTCTCGCCGAGACCGGGCTCGGCCCGCAGAGCCTGCGCGAGGCGGCCGGCGATTCTCGATTCCTGGCCGGCGTTCTCGATTTCGTGATGCGGGACGATTCGACGGTCGAGGCGTTCGCGGCAAGCTCCGGCCTCACCGCGGCGGCGATCGCGGCGGCGCACGACCTGCTCGGCGGCGGGCGCTGGGAGCGCGACAACCCGTGAGCGGCGGCCGGCCGGTGGACCGCATCGTGCCCGGCTTCTGCCGCGACTGTCTCGCGGATACCGGCTCCGGCGTCCGCCGCTGCGCCGCCTGCGGCTCGCCGCGGCTGGTGCGCCACCCCGCTCTGCCGACGCTGGCGCTGGCCCATATCGACTGCGACGCCTTCTACGCAACGATCGAAAAGCGCGACGATCCGGCGCTTGTCGACCGCCCGGTGATCGTCGGCGGCGGCCGGCGCGGCGTCGTCTCGGCGGCCTGCTACATCGCGCGCACCTATGGCGTGCGCTCGGCCATGCCGATGTTCAAGGCGCTGGCGCTGTGCCCGTCCGCCACCGTCATCCGGCCGGACATGGCCAAGTACGTCCGCGTCAGCCGCGAGGTGCGCGCCGCGATGCAGGCGCTGACCCCGCTGGTCGAGCCGCTGTCGATCGACGAGGCGTTCCTCGACCTCCACGGCACCGAGCGGCTGCACGGCATGATGCCGGCCAAGGTGCTGGCGCGTTTCGCCGCCACGGTCGAGCGCGACATCGGCATCACCGTGTCGGTCGGGCTGTCGTGCAACAAGTTTCTCGCCAAGATCGCCTCCGACCTCGACAAGCCGCGCGGCTTCGCCCCGCTCGACCGGGACGATGCGCGCGCGCTGATGGCGGACAAGCCGGTCGGCTTCATCTTCGGCGTCGGCCCGGCGACCATGGCCCGGCTCGCGCAGCGCGGTTTTCGCACCATCGCCGACCTGCAGCGCGCCGAGGAGACGGACCTGATGAAGCTGTTCGGCCCGGAAGGGCGGCGGCTGTGGCGCCTCGCGCGCGGCATCGACGAGCGCAAGGTGGTGGCCGACCGCGGCGCCAAGGCGATCTCCAGCGAGACCACGTTCGAGACCGATATTCGCGACTTCGCCGCGCTCGAGAAAACGCTGTGGCTGCTCAGCGAAAAGGTTTCGAGCAGGCTCAAGACGGGCGAGCTTGCCGGCGCCACCGTCACCCTCAAGCTCAAGACCGCCGATTTCCGCCAGCGCACGCGCGCCCGTGGCATCGCCGCCCCGACCCAACTTGCAAGCCGCATCTTCGCCACCGCCCGCGACCTGCTCGCGCGCGAGATCGACGGCACCGCCTTCCGCCTGATCGGCGTCGGCGTCAGCGCGCTGCGGCCGGGGTCGCAGGCCGGCGACGCCGACCTGATCGACGGCCGCGCCGCACACGCCGAGCGCGCCATGGACGATCTGCGCCAGCGCTTCGGACGCGCCGCGGTGATGCGTGGCATCGTCTATGGCGGTCCGCCCAAGCCGGAGTGAGGCGGACAGGGGAAACCAGCGCCCGCCCTTACGGCTTGCAGGGCTTGGCCGTCTTGGCCTCGTATTTCGACATCGCGCCGCTGATGACGAAATCGTTGTAGTCGAGCGCGAGCTGACGCGAGACGCCGTTCTCGTAGAGTTCGAACGACATCGCATAGACCGGGGTCTGTTCGCCGGCGTCCGGCCGCTTGCCGCTGTCGTAATAGCTGACCGTGACCGGCCAGCGCCGTTGCGCCTGCAACGCGGCACCGGCGGCATCGGGCGCGGCCGCAGCGCCCGGGTCGATCGGCCGCCCGATCACGGTGAAGGTATTGTAGACCTTCTCGCCGCCGTCGGAGCCGTCATAAACCTTGAGTTCGAGCAGCGATTTGCCGTCGCGCGCCGCGGCAATGATGCGTCGGATCTGCTCGGTCGGAAATACTACGTCGCCGGATAGCGTCAACGTCTTCTGCGCCGGCTGCTTGAGCCGCACCTTGATGGAGCCGCCGTCGCGCTCGGCCACGCCGTCCACGATGCTGGGGTCGTCGTCGTTGGTCCGGGTCTCGATGCGGAAACGGTAACTCTTGCCGTCGCCGCTCTCCCATGTGGTGGAGCGCAGGTTGTTGGTGATGTCCCGGTTCTCCGCGGCCTCCAGCTGCGACACCTGGTGGAAATCGCTGGTGTAGCCCTCGCACAGGTTGCCGTCGAAATTGTAGATGATCTGCCCCGACGCATCGTTGATCGCGACGTTGCTGCGCGCCGACTTCAGGCTCAGGGTGTAGAGCGCCTGATGCGGCGCGAGCGCGATCGGCGCGGTCTCGGCGCCGGCGCTGCTGCCGCCACCGCCGCCGGCGAGAAGCACCGCGAGCGAGGCGAGCGCCGCAATCGGATACGAGCGAGGCATGCGGTCTCCTTGGCCTGATTGAACCTGCACCATAGCCACAGGCGGCCCCTTGCGCGAGCCGGCGCAAGCACCTGCGATCCGCCCCTTGCATGGGCGCGCATGATGGGT
>JBDHSY010000284.1:0-4723 GCA_039808405.1 Xanthobacteraceae bacterium | reverse complement strand
TGGCCGGGCAGCCGGCGCCTGCCGCGGCCGTCGCGGCAGCACCGCCGCCGGCGCCCGCATCGAGCCGCATCTGGGCGTTTGCGTTCGGTGTTGCCGTCGGCGTCGCGGCGCTGTTCGGGCTGGCGCTGCTCGCGACGCTGCGGGCACTCTAGAGAGGCGGTCCCGTTCGGCTATCGTCATGCCCGCGCATAGCCGTTCAAAGAACGGCGTTCTGCCGAACGCCTATGTCGCGGGCATCCACGTCTTGACGGCGATTCAGCAAGGAAGACGTGGAGGGCCAGGATAAACCCGGCCATGACGAAGGATAGCTTATTTGGAGGCCAATCTTGCGTCCGGCTGTAGCGGGGTTTTTTCCCGTAAGTCCACGATTGGCGATGTACCTGCGCTCGCGCCGTCGGCGGTCCGACGCAGCCCGCGCGTCGCCATCGCGATGCGCCAGTCGTTGTCCTTGTCGATGAAGAACAGGTTGTAGGCGGCGGGGTCGCGGCGGCTCAGGCCGCCGGCCGAGGCCGACGGCACGCCGACGGCGGGAAACGGCCGCACGGGGCCGTCGAACCACATCAGCGAATGGCGGTGGTCGTGGCCGTGCAGCACCAGTTCGACGCCGTGGCGGCGCAGGATATCGAGCAGCGCCGGCGCGTCGGTCAGCCGCTTCTGCCAGCGGTCGGCGCCCGAGCGCAGCGGATGGTGGATCAGCAGCACGCGACAGGCGCCCTCGGCGCCGAGTTGCGGCAGCAGCCGGTCGAGCGCCTCGCGCTGGCGCGTCCCGAGCTGTCCGGTCGCCATCAAGGGCGGCGTCGGCAGCGCGGTCGAGACGCCGATCAGGGCCAGCGGCCCGCGCCGGCGCACGAACGGAAAGGTGGCGAGGCCGGTCGCCGCCGCGCCGTCGCCGCGCATGAAATCGGCCCAGTCGCGCTGGTGCAGGTGGCGGGTGGCGCGCACATAGGCGTCATGGTTGCCGGGCACCAGCGTGACGTCGTCCGGCGCCCCGAGCGTGGCGAGCCAGGCGGCGGCCGGCGCGAACTCCTCGGTCAGCGCCAGGTTGACGAGATCGCCGGTGACCGCGATGTGGTCGGGGTGCTGCGCGCGGATATCGGCGGTCAAAAGCCCGAGCACGTCGCCGTGCTGTACCTTGCGGCGGTTGCGCGTCCAGTTGACGTAACCGAACATGCGCTTGCCGATCAGGTCGCGCGGGCGCGGCCGCGGCAGCGGCGCCAGATGCGGGTCGGACAGATGGGCGAGCACGAAGGGGGTCATGATCGGGGTTCTGGCAAGATGCTCCGGCCGGCGCAAGGCGGTTCCGGCGAGGCGGACGTGACGGCGCCGCCCGGCCGGATGCGCCGGCGGTTCGAACCGTGGCTGCGGCGCGGCCTGCATGTTTACTGGCGCCTGTCCCGCGGCATGACGCTTGGGGTGCGCGCCGTGGTGCTCGACGGCGAGGGCCGCGTCTTTCTGGTGCGGCACGGCTATGTGTCCGGCTGGCATCTGCCGGGCGGCGGGGTGGAGACCGGCGAGACCTGCCGTGCCGCGCTGCAACGCGAGCTGCACGAGGAAGGCCGCATCGTGCTGACCGGTGAGCCCGAGCTGCACGGCGTGTTCTTCAATCGCCATGTGTCGCGGCGCGATCACGTCGCGGTCTACGTGGTGCGCAGGTTCGTCCGCGACGGCGAGGTGGTGCCCAATCGCGAGATCGCGGCCTGCGGGTTTTTCGACGTCGCGGCACTGCCGGCCGAGACCACCGCCGGCACCCGGCGGCGGATCGCTGAGGTGCTCGGCGCCGCGCCGACCGGCGAGGACTGGAGCTGACGGGCGATGGACCGGACGCCGCGCAAGTGCTACCCCGTCGCATCCCGCCACCGAATGACCTTTCGATGACCGACCTGTCCCTGACGATCCTTGCCGAGACGCCGAACGACGCCCGCGCCATCGAGCGGCTGCATGAGCGCACCTTTGGCCCCGGCCGCTTCGTGCTCAGCGCCTACCGGCTGCGCGAGGACGTTGGCCATCTCTATGATCTGTCGTTCACGGCATGGATCGGCACGCTGCTGGTCGGGTCGGTGCGCCAGCTCCCGATCCGCATCGGCGACCATCCGGCGCTGCTGCTCGGGCCCTTGACGGTCGAGCCGCCGTTCCGCGGCCGCGGCATCGGCCACGCCCTGATGGACCGCGCCCGCGACGAGGCACGGACGCAGGGGCATCGGCTGGTGGTGCTGGTCGGCGACGAAGCCTATTACGGCCGCCTCGGCTTCAAGCGGATTCCGAAAGGCCGCGCCGTCATGCCGGGGCCGGTCGATCCGCGCCGCCTGCTGGTCTGCGAACTGGCCGACGGCGCGTTCGAAGGCGTTGCCGGCCCGATCCGGGCCGACTGGTCTTATACTACGGCTGATGGCCTCTAGCCGCTCTAAGCTATCTGCCAAGCGTCATGGCCGGGTTTATCCCGGCCATCCACGTCTTTCTTTCTGAAGTCCGTTAAGACGTGGATGCCCGGCACAAGGCCGGGCATGACGACGCAGGATGCTCGATCCGACCGGCTCGGATCATGCCTTAGAACTTGAGGTTGGCGAACAGCCGCACGTTCAGTCCGGGCATCAGCACCTCGTTCTTGGTGTAGGACACCGCATTGCGGATCTGCTCGTTGAGCAGGTTGTTGCCGATCACGCCGACCGTCACTTCGCGCGGGCCGAACGGCGACGGCGCGAGTTTCGTGTTGTAGCTCACCTCCGCCCGCAGCAGGTTGTAGCCTGCCGTCTCGGTCTCGTTCTCCGCGATGTCGCGTTGCGCGAAGGCGTGCAGCAGGTTGATGCGAGCGAGCCAGTTGGCGTCGCGGTAGAACAAACCGCCGCCGATCCGCAGCGGCGGAATTCGCGGCACGTTGCTGCCGTCGGTGAACGTGGCGCGCACCACGTCGAACTGTCCCTCGATGCCGAAGGTGCCGTTGAGCACCGGCGCGACGTCGAGTTGCGCCTGAAACTCGCCGCCGCGGAAGATCGCGTCGCGCTGGCTGTAGACGGCCTGATTGAGATGGTGCGCGTGGCCATGGCCGTGATCGTCGTCGTGGCCGCCGTGGCCGCCGTGATCGTCATGGTCATCGTGGTCGTGGTCGTCGTGGACGTGGCACGAGGCGAAGTCGTCGTTGCAGAACGCCCCGGTCAGACGGCGATAGATGAAGTTGTTGAAGCGCGTATAGAACGCGGTCGCCTCGAACCGGAACGGCCCCCTGGAGCGGCGCAAGCCGATCTCGACCGATTGCGCGGTTTCGATCTTGAGATTGGGATTGCCGATGTCGAAGGTGCCGGTGGCATGGTGTCCGCCGCGCGAAAACAGTTCGGCCGGCTTCGGCGCGCGCTCGACATGCTGGCCGGTGAGGCTGAACACGAGATCGCCCGGCAGGTCGTGCAACAGCCCGATGCTGCCGCTGACCGGCGTGAACGACAGGTTGCGCGCGAGTGCCGACTGGGCCGCTCCGTCGGGCAGGAAGCCGGGCGGGAAGTCCGGCATGCGCCCGTTCAGCCAGACGTGCTCGACGCGGCCGGCAACCTGCGCCCGCGTCGCCGGCGTGAAGGCGAACTCGTTGAACAGGTAGGCCGCAACCCGCGAATTGCTGTTGGGATCGAACAGGCCGTTATAAAGCGCGCCGGGATTTTCGGGGCTCGATGCGGTCAGGTCCTGATGGCCGCCCTGCACGCCGAGTGCGGTGGTGACGCGGGCCGCGCCGAGATCGTAAGGGACGAACTGCATTTCGAACCGGCCGTTGAGCGAGCGGTCGGTAAAGGTCTGGTGGACGCCGTCGCTGGCCGGATCGTCGGCGTCTTCCAGTCCGCGCTCGTCGTGCTTGTAGTCGGTCGCGCCGAGCCACAGCCGCATCACGTCGATCAGCGGCGAATCCGGGCGGTACTCGCCCTTGACGTTGACGCGGGTCTGGCGGGCGTCGATACGCTCGTTGAGTTCGGCGCCGTGCTCGCCGGGGATGTGGTAGAGCGAATTGTTGTGCGCGATCGAGGCGCCGATGAAGCCGCCGTCGAACAGATACGAGCCGCCGACCGAGCCGCCGTAGCTGCGTGTCGACGAGTTGGCCTGCCGGCCGCCCGGATGCGCGGGATCGTCGAGATAGGGATTGCCGGGCACCGCGTAGTCGCGGGTCGAGCGGCCAAAGGCGTCGGCATGGATGGCGACGTTGTTGCCGCCGGCGTCGAGCAGCACGCCTGTCTCCACGCCGCTGTCGACGCTCGAGACCGCCGAGCGGGTTTCGACGTTGACGCAGCCGGCTTGCGGCGGCGCCACGTTGTAGCCGTAGGTCTGCCATGGCGTCGGGCCGCACGGCAGCCGGTCGGGAATGCGGCGGTTGCTGGCGGAGACCACGCCGCCGATGGCGGTCGAGCCGTAGCGCAGCGCCGCGGGCCCGCGGATCACTTCGATCTGGTCGGCCGCCATCGGATCGATCGGCACAAAATGATCTTCGCCGAGATCGGAGACGCCGCCATTGCCGAGGCCGTTCTCGACAATGCCGACGCGGTTGACGTCGAGGCCGCGGATCACCGGGCGGCTGGCGCCGCCGGGCGCGAAGCTGGAGCCGGTGATGCCGGGCTTGCCGAACAACAGGTCGCCGAGCGTCGCCGTGCCGTCGCGGCGCAATTCCTCGTTGGGCACCACGGTGACGGTGGCGAACTGGTCGGTGACGATCGGCAGCACGCCGCGCTGCGGGGCGGCCTCGACCGGCGCGGCG
>JBDHSY010000283.1:0-4732 GCA_039808405.1 Xanthobacteraceae bacterium | reverse complement strand
CGCCGTTCACCCGGCGGGGCTTTACTTCGCCCGCGCCACCTTCGGCGGTCGCGCCGTCACTTTCGGCGGCGCCGGCGCCCGCACCTTGCTCGCGGGCCGGCCGTCGAGCAGATCGATCTGCAGCTTGATGGCGTCGCTGCGATAGATGATGTCGCCGACATAGATGGTGATGCCGCGGTCGTCGATGAGAACGCAATGCGCCTCGACGGTAGGCGCGCCAAGCGGAATCTTGAGAAGGTCGGCGATGTCCGGGTCGGCGCTGCCGATGGTCAGGGTCTGGTGCGCGTCGCGCAGCGTGACCTCGCTGAGGTCGTCGATCGCCACCAGCGCCGCCCGCTCCCGGAAGTGCGCGGGATCGAGCGCGAACACGTCCCGCGCCAGAAAGATATTGGCGACCGAATAGGGGTCGTCGTTGCGGTATTGCACGCTTTGCAGCTTGACATAGCCGTCGGCGGCGGTGCCGTCGTCGGCGCCGAGCATCGGGGCGGCCGCCTGCTCGTCGATCGACAGGCGTCGCGGCACGTTGCCCTTGAGCGATTCGATCAGGCTTTTCCAGTTGGTGGCCAGCTTGACCGCATGCCGGTCGTGCGCCTTCTTCGAGACGAACGTGCCGAGGCCCTGGCGCGCCTGGAGCAGGCCTTCTTCCCGCAGCAGATCGACCGCCTGCCGCACGGTGACGCGCGCCACCTGGAATTCACGCTCAAGCTCCTCAAGCGTGGATATCTTGTCTCCCGCTCCCCATTGCCCGGACTGGATCCGGGTCCGCAGCACGGACGCCACCTGGATATAGAGCGGCACCCGGCTTCGGTCATATGCCCTGAGTAGCTTAGACACCTTTTCTCTTCTTGTTGGTCATCTGGCGGGGGGATCGTGGCCGGATCATAACGATCCACCGCGCCAACACAATCCGGAAGGCCGACGACGCACAAAAGCACGGTGCATAAGCGCGCCGACGGCCCGGTGACGTTCTATTGAGCTATAATACTGATGATGATAACAATAGACAATAGTCTCATTCCGCCAGCTGCGAGGCCAAAGCGTTCCCATGTTCCTGCTCAATTCCAGCCCCGACCACCGCCGCCCGCTCGATGCCGATGACGCCGCGATCTTCGCGCCCGACCAGGTGGCGGAGGTCGAGCGGCTGCTCGCGCAGCGCGACAATCACGTCCCCACGCCGCTGCGCGACTTGAGCGGCCTCGCCCGAACGCTCGGCATCGGCAGCCTTCACGTCAAGGACGAGAGCTACCGTCTCGGCCTCGGCAGCTTCAAGGCGCTGGGCGGGTCCTACGCGGTGATCCGGCTGGCGCTGGAGGAAGCCGGGCGGCAGCTCGGGCGCGCGATCGGCGCCGACGAACTCGCCTCCGACGAGGTCCGCCGCATCACCTCGGGCATGACGTTCGGCTGCGCCACCGACGGCAACCACGGCAAGTCGGTCGCCGCCGGCGCCCGGCTGGTCGGCGGCAAGGCGGTGATCTTCGTCCATTCCGGCGTCACCGACGAGCGCGTCGAGGCCATCGCCAAGTTCGGCGCGCGCATGGTGCGCGTCGAAGGCACCTACGACGATTCCGTCGCCGAGGCGACCAGGGTCTGCGCCGAGAACGGCTGGCAGGTGGTGTCCGACACCTCGTGGCCGGGCTACGAGCGCATCCCGGGACTGGTGATGCAGGGCTACACCGCGATGCTGGCCGAAGCCGTGCGCGAATTGCCGGAGCCGCCGACCCATGTGCTGGTGCAGGCCGGCGTCGGCGGGCTGGCGGCGGCGGTCGCCGGCTATTTCGACGTGGTCTACGGCGACAAACGGCCGCGCTTCGCCGTGGTCGAGCCGGACCGTGCCGACTGCCTCTACCAGAGCGCGGTCATGGGCGAGCCGACGCGGATCGCCCATGGCGAGCCGACCATCATGGCGATGCTGGAATGCTACGAGCCCTCGCTGGTCGCCTGGCGCATTCTGGTCCGCAAGGCCGACGCCTTCGTCACCGTCAGCGAGGACGAGGCGGCCGAGGCGATGCGCACACTGGCGCGGCCGGCGGCCGGCGACGCCCCGATCGTGGCCGGCGAAAGCGGCGCCGCGAGCCTTGCCGGGCTGCGCCACGTGCTGGCGGACGCCGCAAGCCGCAAGGCGTTCGGCCTCGATGCGCAGGCCCGCGTGTTCCTGATCAACACCGAGGGCGCGACCGACCAGGCCCGCTACCGGGAGATCGTCGGCGCCGACCCCGCCGCCATTGCCGCCTCGTAACGGCCCGTTCCACGCGGACAGGGCCGCGACGGCGCGGAATTGTGTTCGCCGTGGCGGTCGGTTATCTGCGTGGCTCGTTTCCGGCCGCAGCGAGGCGGGCTCACGCCCGTCTTGCCGGGCCTCACATCGGCGGGGCCGACCGTGACCATTACAAAGCTTCTCGTCGCCAACCGCTCGGAGATCGCCATCCGCGTTTTTCGCGCGGCCAATGAACTGGGAATCCGCACGGTCGCGATCTGGGCGGAGGAAGACAAATATTCCCTGCACCGCTTCAAGGCGGACGAGAGCTATCAGGTCGGCCGCGGCCCGCATCTCGACCGCGAGCTGGGGCCGATCGAGAGCTACCTCGCGATCGACGAGGTGATCCGGGTCGCAAAACTCTCCGGCGCCGACGCGATCCACCCCGGCTATGGCCTGTTGTCGGAAAGCCCGGAGTTTGCCGACGCCTGCGCCGCCGCCGGCATCACCTTCATCGGCCCGAAACCCGAAACGATGCGCCGGCTCGGCAACAAGGTGGCCGCGCGCAACCTCGCGATCGAGGTCGGCGTGCCGGTGGTCCCGGCGACCGAGCCGCTGCCGGACGACATGGCAGCCGTCAGGCGGCTGGCCGCCGACATCGGCTATCCGTTGATGCTGAAGGCCTCCTGGGGCGGCGGCGGGCGCGGCATGCGCGTCATCCGCGCCGAGACCGATCTCGTCCGCGAGGTGATGGAGGGCAAGCGCGAGGCGCGCGCGGCGTTCGGCAAGGACGAGGTCTATCTGGAAAAGCTGATCGAGCGGGCGCGTCACGTCGAGGTGCAGGTGCTCGGCGACCGCTACGGCAACGTCGTGCACCTGTTCGAGCGCGATTGCTCGATCCAGCGGCGCAACCAGAAGGTCGTGGAGCGGGCGCCCGCGCCGTACCTGTCGCAGAATTTGCGCGACGAACTCTGCGGCCACGCGCGAAAAATCGCGGAAGCGACCGGCTATATCGGCGCCGGCACCGTTGAATTCCTGCAGGACGCCGACACCGGGAAATTCTACTTCATCGAGGTCAACCCGCGCATCCAGGTCGAGCACACCGTCACCGAGCAGGTGACCGGGATCGACATCGTCAAGGCGCAGATCCGCATCATCGAGGGACAGGCGATCGGCACGCCGGCCTCGGGCGTGCCGGCGCAAGGCGATATCCGCCTCAACGGCCACGCGCTGCAATGCCGGATCACCACCGAAGACCCGGAACAGAACTTTATTCCCGACTACGGCCGCATCACCGCCTATCGCGGCGCGACCGGCTTCGGCATCCGGCTCGACGGCGGCACCGCCTATTCCGGCGCGGTGATCACGCGCTTCTACGATCCGCTGCTGGAGAAGGTGACGGCCTGGGCGCCGACGGCCGATGAGGCGATCGCGCGCATGGGCCGGGCGCTGCGCGAATTCCGCATTCGCGGCGTGGCGACCAACCTGACCTTTCTCGAAGCCATCATCGGCCACGACAAATTTCGCGACAACTCCTACACCACGCGCTTCATCGATACGACGCCGGAGCTGTTCAGCCACGTCCGGCGCCAGGACCGCGCCACGAAACTCTTGAACTATCTCGCCGACGTCACCGTCAACGGCCACCCGGAAGCGCGCGGGCGGCCGCGGCCGAAAGCGGACGCCGCTCCGCCCCACGTGCCGCCCGTCGATGCGCCGATCCCGGACGGCACGAAACAGAAGCTCGACGCGCTCGGGCCGAAGGGGTTTGCCGCCTGGATGCGCGCGGAACAGCGCGTGCTGGTCACCGACACCACCATGCGCGACGCGCACCAGTCGCTGCTCGCCACCCGCGTGCGCACCCACGACATCGCCGGCATCGCCGGCACCTATGCGCGCGTGCTGCCGCAACTGCTGTCGCTCGAATGCTGGGGCGGGGCGACCTTCGACGTCGCCATGCGCTTCCTGACCGAAGACCCGTGGGAACGGCTCGCGATGATCCGCGAGGCGGCGCCCAACCTGTTGTTGCAGATGCTTTTGCGCGGCGCCAACGGCGTCGGCTACACCAACTATCCCGACAACGTCGTGCGCCACTTCGTCAGGCAGGCGGCGGCCGGCGGCATCGACCTGTTCCGCGTGTTCGACTGCCTCAACTGGGTCGAGAACATGCGCGTTGCGATGGATGCGGTCGCCGCCGAAGGCAAGCTCTGCGAAGCGGCGATCTGCTACACCGGCGACATCCTCGATCCGGCGCGGGCGAAGTACGACCTCAATTACTACGTCGCGCTGGCGCGCGAGCTGGAGGCGGCCGGCGCCCACATCATCGCGGTCAAGGACATGGGCGGGCTGTTGAAGCCCGCGGCCGCAAAAGTGCTGTTCAAGGCGCTGCGCGAGGCGACCGACCTGCCGCTGCACTTCCACACCCACGACACCTCCGGGATCGCCGCCGCCACCGTGCTAGCGGCGGTCGACGCCGGCGTCGACGCCATCGATGCGGCGATGGATGCGCTGTCCGGCAACACCTCGCAGCCCTGTCTC
>JBDHSY010000282.1:0-4757 GCA_039808405.1 Xanthobacteraceae bacterium | reverse complement strand
TCTTCATCTCGGCGATGTCGCCCTCGTGCAGCACCATGCCGCCGATCAGCTGCACGTCGAAATGGCGCTGGCCGAGCACGCGCTTGGCCGCCTCGCGCACGGTGGCGAAGGCCGGCACCAGGATGTCGTCCAGCGTCTTGCCGGCGGCGAGCTGGGCGCGGAATTCGTCGGTGCGCGCCTTCAGCGCCTCGTCGGACAGCGCCGCGAGTTCCGGCTCCAGGGCGTTGATGGCATCGACGCGGGATTGATAGCTCTTGACCCGGCGGTCGTTGGGGGTGCCGAAAATCTTGCGGGCAAGCGCGCCGATCATTCTCAAACGTCCTGTTTGTCGTCCGGCGCGGCGGCGGGGGCCGCGATCCGCCAGGATCAACCCGTGTGACACCCCGTGGAAAGTCCGGGGTCGTGAGGCCGGCGAGGCCGGTCGGACCATGACGGCCATAAGGTCGGCGATCACGAGGCGCCGGTTCAAGACCCGGCCCGGCGACCCCCACGCCATGACGGGCCGCAAGCCTTGCGGCTTCGGCGATCACGCGGACAGATATGGCCCGGCCCCCGCCTTGTCAACGTTGCGGGAGGGGCGGAAAATTCCATGATTTTGACAGAGTTTTCGCCGCCAAGTGCGGGATATTCGTTGCCTTGCCGCGCGGGCCCTGCGAGGGTCGCGCCGCATCGCCACCCTTCCTTGGACAAGGACCACCCATGATCGCCTTTCCGGCTTCCTTCCCCCCTGCCTTGCGTCTTGCCCTGATCCCGGCCGCCGGCTGCCTCGCGCTGGCGCTGGCCACGGCCCAGCCGGTGCCGGCCGCCGAGGACGCCAACCCGGTGGTGGCCCGGGTCGATGGCAGCGACATCCGCCAGAGCGACGTCAAGCTCGCCGAGGAGGAGCTGGGCGCCCAGCTCCAGCAGATGGACGAGGCGACCCGGCGCGAGAACATCATTTCCTTCCTGGTCGATATGAAGATCGTCGCCAAGGCCGCCGAGGCCAAGAAGGTCGGCGACAGCGAGGCGTTCAAGAAGCGCCTCGCCTTCACCCGCGACCGCCTGCTGATGGACAGCCTGTTGACCGAGGAGGGAAAGGCCGGCGCCGACGATGCGGCGCTGCGCAAGGTCTATGACGAGGCCGCCAAGCAGATTTCGGCCGAGCAGGAGGTGCATGCCCGGCACATTCTGGTGGAGAGCGAGGACGAGGCCAAGGCGATCGTCGCCGAATTGAAGAAGGGGGCCGACTTCGCCGAGCTGGCCAAGAAGAAGTCCAAGGACCCCGGCGCCGCCGACGGTGGCGACCTCGGCTTCTTTACCAAGGACCAGATGGTGCCGGAGTTCTCCGCCGCCGCCTTCGCGCTGGAGCCGGGCAAGGTGTCCGATCCGGTGAAGAGCCAGTTCGGCTGGCACGTCATCAAGGTCGAGGAAAAGCGCAACCGCCAGCCGCCGCCGTTCGAGCAGGTCAAGGGCCAGCTCGAAACCTACGCCGTGCGCAAGGCGCAGGCCGAATACGTCGCCAAGCTGCGCGAGGCGGCCAAGGTCGAACGGCTCGACAAGACCGCGGCCCCGGACGCGGCCAAGGACGGCGCCAAGGATGGCGCCAAGGACGCCACCAAGGACGCCCCGGCCAAGAAGTAAATCGACTTCGCAAACCGACTCCAGTAGGTTGACGTCATGCCCGGGCTTGTCCCGGGCATCCACGTCTTCTAATCCTTGTCGGCGGCTGGTTAAGACGTGGATGGCCGGAATAAATCCGGCCATGACGATCGGAATTGGTGCCGACTCAAGGCACGCCGCATGTCCACCGCCGTTTCCCCCCTCGCGCCCACCGCCGTTCCCGACCTGCCGCCGCTCGCCGGCGTGCGGCTCTCAACCGCCGCTGCCGGCATCCGCTACAAGGGCCGCACCGACGTGCTGCTGGCGCTCTTCGATCCGGGCACCGCGGTCGCCGGCGTGTTCACCACCTCGAAATGCGCCTCCGCCCCGGTCGAATGGTGCCGCGCCAAGCTCAAAAGCGGAAAGGCCCGGGCGCTGGTGGTCAATTCCGGCAATGCCAACGCCTTTACCGGCAAGAGCGGCCGCGCCGCCACCGCGCTGACCGCGAAGCTCGCCGCGAAAGCCGCCGGCTGCAAGGCCGACGAGGTGTTTTTGGCCTCGACCGGGGTGATCGGCGAGCCGCTCGACGCCACCAAGTTCGACGGCGTGCTGGAGCGGCTTGCGCAAGACGCCGCGCCCGGCCGCTGGCCCGACGCGGCGCAGGCGATCATGACCACCGATACCTTCCCGAAGGTCGCGACCGCCACCGCCACGATCGGCAAGGCGAGGGTCACCATCAACGGCATCGCCAAGGGCGCCGGCATGATCGCCCCCGACATGGCGACCATGCTGGCCTTCGTGTTCACCGACGCGCCCCTGTCGGGCGCCGTGCTGCAATCGCTGCTCAAGACCGGCGTCGAGGATACCTTCAACGCCGTCACCATCGACGGCGATACCTCGACCTCCGACACGCTGCTGGCGTTCGCCACCGGCGCGGCCAGGGACGCGCCAAAAATCTCGCGCGCCTCCGACCCGCGCCTGAAAGCGTTCGCAAAAGCGTTCCACGATGTGCTCGCCGATCTTGCCGAGCAGGTGGCGCGCGACGGCGAGGGCGCGCGCAAGCTGGTCGAGATCGTGGTCGAAGGCGCGACCTCGAAGCGGTCGGCGCGCAAGATCGCGATGTCGATCGCCAATTCGCCGCTGGTCAAGACGGCGATCGCCGGCGAGGACGCCAACTGGGGCCGCGTGGTGATGGCGGTCGGCAAGGCCGGCGAGCCGGCCGACCGCGACAAGCTGTCGATCGCCTTCAACGGCATCCGCGTCGCCCACAAGGGCGCGCGCGATCCGTCCTACGACGAGGCCGAGGTGTCGAAGGCGATGAAGGACGACGTCATCCGCATCAAGGTCAGGCTCGGTCTGGGCACCGGCCGCGACCGCGTGCTGACCTGCGACCTCACCAAGGAGTACGTCGCCATCAACGGCGACTACCGCTCGTGAAGCTCACCCTGGTCGTCGCCTGCGCGCTGATCGATGCCGACAACCGCGTGCTGATCGCGCAGCGCCCGGAAGGCAAGCAGCTGGCCGGCTTGTGGGAGTTTCCCGGCGGCAAGCTCGATCCCGGCGAGCGGCCCGAGGACGCGCTGATCCGCGAACTGCGCGAAGAACTTGGCATCACCGTGCGCGAGGCATGTCTGGCGCCGCTGACGTTCGCAAGCCATGCCTACGAGACGTTCCACCTGCTGATGCCGCTCTATGTCTGCCGCCGCTGGGAGGGCCACGTCGCCGCGAAGGAAGGACAGGCGCTGAAATGGGTGCGCGCCAACCGCTTGCGCGACTACCCGATGCCGCCGGCGGACACGCCGCTCATCCCCCACCTGATCGGTCTTCTGTCGGACCCGTTCGCCCCCTGATTGCATCCTCCAGCCGCGCTTTCGCCGAACCGGGCTTGAGCGGCTGCTGCTGGCTCGGGTGCGACTTCCAGCCGGCGACCCAGACGATGTCGAAGGTGGCGCGGATGCGGCCGTCGGGATCGGAAAAGTTTTCCGCGTAAATCTCCGCCGTGCGCGCCAGCGTGGCACGCGACAGCGGCGTGCGCCGCCGCTCGGTGAGGATGTTGGTCGCGCCCATCCGGCGCAGGTCGGCCATCAGGGCGAGCGCGTTGTCGTAGCGCACCACCACGCGGTCGAGATCGGCGACCGGCAGCGCGAAGCGGGCGCGCTGCAACAGCGCGCCGACGTCGCGCAGGTCGGCGAGCGGCGCGATGCGCGGCGACAGCCCGCCGTCCAGCTCGGTCTCGGCGGCGGCGAACGCCTGACGCAGTTCGGTCAGCGTCTCGCCGCCGATCAGCGCCGCCAGCAACAGCCCGTCCGGCCGCAGCGCCTTGCGGATCTGCGCCAGCACGCCGGGCAGGTCGTTGACGAATTGCAGCGCCAGCGCCGACACCACGAGGTCGTAGGCGTCGTCGCCGAGCCCGAGGCGCTCGTCGTCGGGGATGGCGACCGGGTCGAGGCGGGCGAGCCGGGTGTTGAGCGTCGTTTGCAGGATGTCGGTCGGCGTGCCGAGGTCGGCGGCGTCGGGAAACTCGCGCAAAATGGCGTGAAGCCGCTCCGCCATCTCCTCGGCCACGCGCTCGAGCAGGAAGGTGGCGGCGCCGCCGCGGGCCGCGCGCTTGAGCCGCGCATGCAGGGCGGGGCGGTCGAACACCTGCGGGACGGGGGGCGGCTCTGTCATCACCGGCCTGTTTCGGCCATCGCGCCGCCCCCCGCAAGGGCAAAGGCGTTTTCCTGTCCCGGCAAAAGGTCTAGCCTCGGTTGCGGAAGGAGCGGACGTGGCGGCGGTTCTCGCACCTGTCATCCCGGCGCTGCGCCGGCTGCGGGCGTTGGGCACGCAAACGGCGCGGCTTGCGCTCGACGCGGCGCTGCCGACGCTGTGCGTCGCCTGCCGCGCGCCGGTGGCTGGCGAGGGGGTGTGCGCGGCGTGCTGGAGCCGGCTGTCGTTCATCGCAGCCCCTTACTGTCCCCGGCTCGGCATCCCGTTCGCCTGCGATCCCGGCGCCGACGTGATTTCGGACGAAGCGCTGGCCCGGCCGCCGGCCTACCGCCGCGCCCGCGCCGCAGTGCGCTACGACGACGGTGCGCTCGCGCTCGTGCATGCGTTGAAATTCCAGGACCGCACCGACCTCGCGCCGGTGATGGGACGCTGGATGGCGCGCGCCGGGGCCGACCTGCTCGGCGAGGCCG
>JBDHSY010000281.1:0-4764 GCA_039808405.1 Xanthobacteraceae bacterium | reverse complement strand
TCGTCAACCCGCCCGTGGTGCGCGGCTCGACGGTGCTCTATCCAAGCGCCGACGACATCCGGGCCCACCGCGGCGAGTATCAATACGGCCGCCACGGCACGCCGACCACGCGCGCGCTGCAACAGGCGCTCGTTGCGCTGGAAGGACCGAACTGCGCCGGCGTCGGGCTTGCGCCCTCGGGGCTCGCGGCGATCTCGACGGCGCTGCTGGCCGTGCTCGCGGCCGGCGACCATCTTCTGGTGTGCGACAGCGTCTACCGGCCGACGCGGCATTTTTGCGACACGCTGCTCAAGCGCTTCGGCGTCGAGACCACCTATTACGACCCGATGATCGGTGGCGACATCGCAAACCTGTTCCGGCCCAACACGCGCGCGGTGTTCGTCGAGGCGCCGGGCTCGCAGTCGTTCGAGATGGCGGATATCCCGGCGATCGCCGCCGCCGCGCATGCGCGCGACCTTTTGGTGATCGACGACAACACATGGGCGACGCCGCTCTACCACCGCTCGCTCGACTTCGGCGTCGATCTGTCGATCCAGGCCGGCACAAAATATCTCGGCGGCCATTCCGACATCATGTTCGGCACCATCGCCGCCAATGCGCGCGCCTGGCCGCACCTCACCGATGCGATCCGCGCGCTCGGCGTCTGCGCCGCGCCGGACGACGTCTTCCTCGCCTTGCGCGGCCTGCGCACGCTTGCCGTGCGGCTCGCCCACCATCAGGCAGCCGGCCTTGCGATGGCAAAATGGCTCAAGGCGCGCCCGGAGGTGCAGCGCGTAATGCATCCGGCGCTGCCCGACGATCCCGGCCACGCCATCTGGAAGCGCGATTTTTCCGGCGCCAGCGGGCTGTTCAGCGTGGTGCTGCAAGGCGCGCCCGACAAGGCGGTCGATGCGCTGCTCGACACCGTGCGGCTGTTCGGCATGGGCTATTCGTGGGGCGGCTTCGAGAGCCTCATCATTCCGTTCGACTGCACGAGCTACCGGACAGCGACGCAGTGGGCGCCGGGCGGCCCGACGCTGCGCATCCATATCGGGCTTGAGAACCTCGACGACCTCAAGGCCGACCTCGAACGCGGCTTTGCCGCCTTCAATGCCGCGCGGGCGTGACGCGCATCACGCGCCTGTTTTTAGTTGCGCACGGTCTTGTCCGAAAGCCGGTCCTCCCTTTTCGGGATCATGCGCCTGCGGCCGTCTCGCGCCGGTGCGCCATGATGAAATACACGTTGCGGAAGTAGACCAGCAGGCCGAACGCCTGGCCGGCGATGAACACCGGGTCGCGGCGGTAGAGCGCGTAGATCAGCAGCAGCACGCCGCCGCCGATCGAGAAAAACCAGAACGCGACCGGAATGATGCTCTTGCGCGCGCGCTCGGAGGCGATCCATTGCACCACGAAGCGCATCGTGAAGAACGCCTGCGCGACGAAGCCGAGCGCGACCCAGCCGTCGAACTGGATCACGAACACGTCGTGCAGATAGGTTACGAGCGCGCCGAACAGGTCAGTCATGGCCGGTCACCTCAGTTGCCACGGGCACCGATCTCTTGCGCCGGATCAGCCACCACACCCCGATCAGGTCCATGATGCCGACCCATAGCCGGTCGAAAAAGCCGTAGTTGGAGACGCCCGAGCGGCGCGGCCGGTCGGCGACATCGACATAGGCGACGTCGAACCCCTCGCGCCGCACCAGCGCCGGCAGGAAACGGTGCAGGCCGTCGAAATACGGCAGCGCCAAAAACACCTCGCGCCGGAACGCCTTGAGGCCGCAGCCGGAGTCGCGGGTGCCGTCGCGCAGCAAGGCGCCGCGCACGGCATTGGCGACACGCGACTGGATCTTCTTGAAGCCGGTATCCTTGCGGCCGATGCGCTGGCCGGCGGCAAGGCCGACGCGGCCGCCCTCCTGCATCACGGCGCCGACCAGCGCCGGCAGGAACGCCGGATCGTTCTGGCCGTCGCCGTCGAGCGTCGCCACCACCGCGCCGCGCGCCGCACGCACGCCGGTGCGCACCGCCGCCGACTGCCCGCACGAGGCCGCGTGGCGGATATGCCGGAGGTTGGGGCGGGTGGCCATCAGGTCCGCCAGTTGCGCCGCGGTGGCGTCGGTCGAGCCGTCGTCGACATAGACGATCTCGTAAGCCCAGCGCCCGTCGAGCGCGGCGGCAATCTCGGCGACCAGCGGCGCGATATTGCCGGCCTCGTTACGGACCGGCACGACGACGGACACCGCGGGCGCGGGGTCAACGGACACGGAAGGGGGTTGCAGCATCGGAATAGGGAACTCGCTTAAAGCGTTTTCAAGCGAAGTGGAAACCGGTTCGCGTGAAGAAAACGCGTCAAAACAATAATCCAGAGCTCTGCTTCTGATTCCATCAGAAACGGAAAAACCCTGGTGCGGCGGCGGCCGCCGGAGCGCTTCTTATGAGGCTACGGGCCGCCCGACAACCCTCCCCGTGCCGGCGAATATCGGGTCAGCGTGTGCCGACGGTATGGAAGATCGCGATGGAAATGGCACGGCCTTGCGAGAAGTTGTAGCCCTCGACGCGGCGCAGGATATCGTAGCGCAAGCCGATCGCCTCGGCGCGCAACGCAAACGCCCGCTCCTGCCGCGATTCGATCAGCGCGAAGCGGCAGCCGCCCGGCCTGAGAAAATCGGCGGCGCTGGAGCCGTCGGTCAACAGCGTCGAGGTGCCGGTCATGAACACCAGGCTCGGCTCGTGGAAGCCGGCGGCGGCGGCGCGCGGCCCGACGCATTCGACGCTGCGCAGCGCGCGCGCCACCTCGACGCTGGGGAACAGCGGCGCCAGCTTCGGCATCACCACGCCGTAGAGCGCGGCCGACAGGCACAGCGAGGCGGCGATCCCGCACAGCGTGGAGCGCTCCGCTTCCGCCTCGTCGAACAGCCACCATGCGAACAGGCCGAACACCAGCGCCGCGGCGAAGAACGGCCAGGCCAGGAAGGTCGGTTGCAGCGTCAGCGCCATGACGCCGACGATGGCGCCGACCGCGAACAGCACCGGCAGCACGAACCACCACGAGGCGCCGCGCCTCAGCCACGCGACCTGCGACAGCGCGCGGCTCTCCAGCACCATGACGATCAGGATGGCGATCGCGGGATAGAGCGGCAGCACGTAATGCGGCAGCTTGGTGACGACCAGTTCGAACACGATCCAGGACGGAACCAGCCACGCCAGCAGGAACTGCGTGGCCGGCTCGCGCCGCGCCCGCCACACCGCCGGCGCCGCCATGCCGGCGAGCGGCGCGCCGGGCCAGAACGTCACCCAGAACAGCAGGAAATACAGCCCCGGCGGCGCGCCGTGGGATTCCTGGCCGCTGGCGATCTTGCTCAGCATGTCGCCGCCGACGGAATCGGCCAGAAACGTGTCGCCCGACTTGAGCAGGATGGCGACGAACCACGGCAGCACCAGCAGCAGCATCCACGCCGCGCCGGCGAGCGGCCGCAGCCGCCACAGCCACGCCGCCGAGCGGTCGAGGATGGCGAGCATGCCGACCGTGAGCGCGACGAACATCAGGATCAGCGGGCCTTTGAGCAGTATGCCGCCGGCGAGCGCCGTCCAGAACACGAAGGGCAGCAGCCACGGCCGCCGCGGCGGGTTCTCGCCGCGCTGCCAGACGAGATAGACGCGCGCCAGCGCCCCCATCGCCGCGACCACGGCGAACAACAGCGCGGCATCGGTCTTGGCAAGCCTCGCCTCGGCCCCGAGCAGCAGCGAGGCGCACATCAGAAGCCCCGCCAGCACCGCCCCGCGCCGCGTCACGAAGGCGGCGGCCGCCCAGTACGTCAGCAGCACCGCGCCGATGGCGCCGGCGAGCGACGGAAGGCGATAGACCCAGATGCGGATATGGGCGTTGGGCAGGCCGAGCGCCGACGCGGTCTGCACCGCCGCCGCCTGCAGCCAATAGATGCCGACCGGCTTCTTGTAACGCACCTCGTTCTGGAAGCGGATATCGACGAAGTCGCCGGTCTCGACCATCTGCTTGGTGGCCTGGGCGAACCGCGCCTCGTCGCGGTCGATCGGCGGGATGTGGAACAGGCCCGGCAGGAAGAACACCACCGCGCAGACGGCGAGGAAGGCGACGGCGCGGGCATGGCTTGCCGAGACCGCCTCGACAAGGCGCGACAGCGCCCGGCCGGGGTCGAAACGGGCTGCGCCGTTGTCCTCGCGCCCTTCGCCAAACCCGCGTTTTTTCAGGGATTCCGCCATGGCTGTCGCATACGATGAAACCATCGCGGGAACAACAGCGCGCAGCCCCGGCTACTGTATTCTGACGACGACTGTGTCCGCGGCGCCGTTGGCGTCCATCACCGTCAGGCGGACGAAGCCGGGACCGGGCGGCGCGATCATGCGCTGGCGGTGGCCGTCGATCACGCCGGCCGCGACGCCATCGACCAGCACGGTGAGCGGCGGTACCCCGCCGGCCACCTTGACCGGCACCGGGTGAAAGCCGGCCCCGCCATCCCGGGCGTCGAGCCGGGCGCCGTCGAGCGCGAACTGGATGCGCAGGCTGCGGGCGCTGTCCAAACGCGGCAGTTCGCCGGCGGGCTGGAACCGCCGCAGCGGCAGCGGCAATCGGGCGTTGCTGGCGATCAGCGTGCCACGCGGCGCGCGCGGCAGCGGCGCGATCAGCACCCCCGAGCGGGCGAAGGCGGCGAGCAGCACCGGCGCCGCCGCGCCGCGCCCGGTCATGCCCGGCACCGGCGCGCCGTCGGGACGACCGACCCACACGCCGATCGCGCGCGCGCCGTCGAAG
>JBDHSY010000280.1:0-4785 GCA_039808405.1 Xanthobacteraceae bacterium | reverse complement strand
ATGCCGCGCAGCAGATCGACATCGTCGGGGCGATAGTAGCGGCGGCCGCCGCTGCGCTTCATCGGCTTCACCTGGGCGAAGCGGGTCTCCCAGAAGCGCAGCACGTGCTGGGGCAGGTCGAGGTCTTCGGCGACCTCGCTGATGGTGCGGAAGGCATCCGGCGCCTTGTCCAAATGCGAACTCCCTGCTGTTGCGCCCCGATCAAAACTCCGACACGCCGTGCGGCAAACGCAACGACGCTTCGTTCACAGGCCACGCCACCGGCGATACGGCGGCCCGAGGTTAGCTGTCGGCCTTGCCGTTGACGTTGATCCGCTCCTTGAGGATGGCGGACGGCTTGAACACCATCACCCGGCGCGGCGAGATCGGCACCTCGGTGCCGGTCTTCGGATTGCGGCCGATGCGCTGGCCTTTCTGACGCACGACGAACGAGCCGAACGACGACAACTTCACCGTCTCGCCGCGCTCCAGGCAATCGGTGATTTCTTTCAGAACCAGCTCCACGAACGCCGCGGACTCGGTGCGCGACAGGCCGACCTTCTGGTAGACGGCCTCGCAGAGGTCGACGCGCGTCACGGTTTTTCCGGTTCCAGTCATCGCCTTGCCCCACCTCCGGCGAACAAATTCGCCGCCGAAACTAAGAGGTTAACGCGGCAGGGTCAACAGCGGCGGGCGTGCCGGACAGGCCGGCGGCCCGCCTTACCAGCGCACCAGGGCCGAGCCCCAGGTAAAACCGCCGCCCATCGCCTCCAGCAGCACGAGGTCGCCGCGCTTGATCCGGCCGTCGCCGACCGCCGCCGCCAGCGCCAGCGGGATCGACGCCGCCGAGGTATTGCCGTGGCGGTCGACCGTCAGCACCACCTTCTCCGGGGCGATGTGCAGCTTGTGGGCCGAGGCGTCGATGATGCGCTTGTTGGCCTGGTGGGGCACGAACCAATCGATGTCCTCCGCCGTCGTCCCGGTCGCCGCGAAGGCGTCGACGATGACGTCGGTGATCATGCCGACCGCGTGGCGGAACACCTCGCGGCCTTCCATGCGCAGATGCCCGGTGGTCTGGGTCGAGGAGGGGCCGCCATCGACATAGAGCTTTTTGACGTGGCGGCCGTCGGAGCGCAGATGCGTGGTCAACACGCCGCGGTCGGTCGCGGCACCCGGCTGCGGCTCGGCCTCCAGCACCACCGCGCCGGCACCGTCGCCGAACAGCACGCAAGTGCCGCGGTCATTCCAGTCGAGGATGCGCGAAAAGGTCTCGGCGCCGATCACCAGCGCGCGCCTGAAGGCACCGTTGCGCAGATACTGGTCGGCGGTGGCCAGCGCGAAGATGAAGCCGGAACAGACCGCCTGAAGGTCGAACGCCGCGCCATGATGGATGCCGAGCGCGGCCTGGATCGTCACCGCGGTGGCGGGAAAGGTGTTGTCCGGGGTCGAGGTCGCCAACACGATGAGGTCGATCGTCTCCGCCTCGACGCCGGCATGGGCGAGCGCGGCCCGGGCCGCCGCGATGCCGAGATCGGACGTCAATTCGCCGGCGGCGGCGATGCGGCGCTCGCGGATGCCGGTGCGCTGCACGATCCACTCGTCGGAGGTATCGACGCGGGTGGCAAGCTCGGCGTTGGTCATGACACGTTCGGGCAGATAGGCACCGCACCCCAACACCACCGAACGGGTCACTGTCACGAGAGAACCTCCTGCTCGGCGATCATCTGCACGCGCCGGTCGTGCTCGCGATTGAGAGTCTGATTGATCTTGGTAAGCAAATCGTCACGCACCATGTCGTAGCCGACATCGACGGCGGAAGCGAAGCCTTCCGCGTCGGTGCCGCCGTGGCTTTTGACGACGATGCCGTTGAGGCCGAGGAACACCCCGCCGTTGGACTTGCGCGGGTCCATCTTCTCGCGCAGCGCCATGAAGGCCGGGCGCGCCAGAAGGTAGCCGAGCTGCGAGATCCAGCTTCGCTTGATGGCATTGCGCAATACGTCGGTGAGCTGGCGCGCGGTGCCCTCCGCCGCCTTGAGCGCGATATTGCCGCTAAATCCCTCGGTGACGATCACGTCGGCGGCGCCGCGGCCGATCCCGTCGCCCTCGACGAAGCCGATGAACTCGAGCTGCGGCAGGTCGGCCTTGCGCAGCAGGTCGGCCGCCGCCCGCACCTCCTCGACGCCCTTGACCTCCTCGACGCCGATGTTGAGCAGCCCGACGGTCGGCCGTTCGAGGTCGAACAGCACCCGCGCCATGGCGCTGCCCATCACCGCCAGCGCCACCAGATGATCGGCGTCGCCGCCGATCGAGGCGCCGACATCGAGCACCACCGATTCGCCGCGCAACGTCGGCCACACCGCGGCGATCGCCGGGCGATCGATGCCCGGCAGCATGTGGAGGTGAAACCGCGCCATCGCCATCAGCGCGCCGGTGTTGCCGGCCGAGACCGCGGCGTCGGCTTGGCCGGTCTTGACCGCGTCGATGGCGAGCCACATCGAGGACACCTTGCGGCCGCGCCGCAGCGCCTGGCTCGGCTTGTCGCTCATGCTGACGGCGACGTCGGTATGGACCACGCGGGACACCGCCCTGAGGGCTGGATGCGCCGAAAGCTCGCGCTCGATCACGGCGCTGTCGCCATACAGCAGAAATTCGCTATCGGGGTGCCGCGCCAACGACATCGCCGCGCCGGCGACAACGACGGCTGCGCCGTCGTCGCCCCCCATGGCGTCCAGCGCGATTCGGACCTTTTGCGGCATCAGTGACAGGAACCCCGATCTGCGCGACAGGACGGAGCGTCGCGACCCTGACAATACCCGCTGTCGCGGCGCCGGCGGATGGCGGAGTCCACCTGACTGGCCCGACAATAACGCGCGCGCCACGCCCGAGACAATATCCGCGCCATTGGCCGGCCCTCAGCTTCCCTTGCGGGGAGACCGTCGCCGGCGCGAGGCCGGCGGCTCCGTCACCGCTTCCGGGGCGGCGTCCGGCTGCGCCGCCGTCTTCAGCGCCTTGAGGGCGGCAAACGGGTGATCCTCGGCAGCGGGACCGGACGCGACCCGATCGAAGGTGGCGCCGGGTTTGCGCGGATAGGGATCGATTCCCAGGAACAGGTAGTCGGTGACGAGGCTGCCGACGTCGATGATGCCGCCCACGATCCGCTCGGGCGGGTCGTCGTCCGCGTCCGCCGCGGCCGGCATGGCCGTCTCTTCCGGCACGAACAGGACGGAAAACGCCTCGTCCACGACGTTGTCCACCGGTTCGAGCGTCACCACGCAGGTCTGGCCGACACTGGCCCGGACGCGGCCCGAGACCTGCACCTTGCCGCCCCCGGCCGGGGCGAGCACAACCTCGGCGGTCGCCTCCAGCAACCCCCGCAAGCCGGCAACGGCGGCCAGCTGCGCGCGGGTGGCCTCATCGGCCGCCAGCTCGAGTTGCAACCCCCGCTCGGGGATCTGCGCCACCGCCACCGGGACGCGCCAGGGTCGCTGCTCCGTCATGGCACCGGCTCGGCAAACGGCAGCACGCCGTCGCGGACAGCCGCATCGCCGCTGGCGGCAAGCGCTGCCAGCGTCGCCACGGCATAGGCCGCCAGCGGCCCGCCGCGCGCGGCCTCCGGATCGCCAAGGACGTTGCGCGACAGCGCGGCGGCCAGCGCGCCCTCGCCCTCTGCCAGCGCGGCATCGTAGGCCCGTGCGCGGCCATAGAACGCCTCGCCGAAAGCGCGCATCTTCTTCGGCACTGCGAGGTCGCCGACCCCCATTTCGCGAAGGTTGGCGTCCATGTCGCTGCAAAAGTGGTCGAACAGCGCCTGCGCCTGCCGCTCGTTGTCGGACCGCTCCCGCAGGCTGCGCAATACCATCCACAGATGCAGCAGCACCATGTCGAAACGCCCCTCGACGGTATCCGGCACGCCGAACGTCTCGTAAAAAACGGGGCGGCGCGCCTGCGCCACGATGGCGCCATAGAGCGCCTCGATGGTCGCCGGCGTCGGCGTGCCGGGGTCTCTGCGGCCAAGCGGCCAGCGAAAGATCGACGACATGGCGGTTCCGTGGACCAGCCGCGCAATCTTGCGCGTGTTGCAATCGGGTCGCCTGCCGGGTACGTCAATGCTCCGCGCGATGCAAGAGGAAGGGCGCGCCCGACAATGGCGATTATGGCGATTGTGACCGCAACGAACCGACACGCCCGGCCACGCCGCCGGTATAACGGCCTGCGCGGGGCCAGCCTGGCGCTGGCGCTGACGCTGACGGCCGCGACCTTCGCCGGCTGCACCTCGGAGCAGTTCCAAAAGGGCTATATCCTGCCCGAGGGCGCGCTGGAGCAGATTCCGATCGGCGCCAGCCAGGACCAGGTGCTGATCGTCATGGGCACGCCCTCGACGGTCGCGACCCTCGACGGCGAGGTGTTTTATTACATCTCGCAGCGCACCGAGCGCCCGGTCGCCTTCATGCCGCAGGAAGTCATCGACCAGCGGGTGATCGCGATCTATTTCGACAAGAACCGCCAGGTGCGGCGGCTGGCGAACTACGGCCTCAAGGACGGCCGAATCTTCGACTTCATCAGCCGTACCACGCCGACCGGCGGTCAGGAACTTAGCTACCTCGCGCCGCTGTTCCGGCTGATCAACCCGAACTGATGCGCGGCTAGGGTTCCGGGCGCCCGCGCTCGCCAAAAAGCCACGACAACACCCCGCCCGTGCCGCATTCCGGCGGAACGGCCGAGCTTGTGCTCCCGTTGATCCGCCATTCAGGAACGGGAGTACGAACCCTATGACTATTCGGACAGCAGTGATCGTTGCCGCCGTGG
>JBDHSY010000279.1:0-4787 GCA_039808405.1 Xanthobacteraceae bacterium | reverse complement strand
CGGCCGACATGCCGGTCAGCAGCGTCACCGCCAGCGGGCGCGGCAGCGCCTCGACGATCGGCGCGCCGAACCACAATTCACGGGTATCGAGGATGTCGATCGCGGCTTCGACGGGCAGCCGCGCCATCACCTGCGCGGCCTCCTCCGGCGTCAGCCGGTTGATGGCCTCGACGTTGTCGGCGACATGCTCGCGGGCAAGGCGGGAGGCGAAAGCCTCCGCATCGAAACCGCCGTCCGGCGCGATGTTCAGTTCTTTCATGGCTCACCTTCGCGGTCCGCCGCCAACGGCTTTCGCGGGTGAGCCCGGGAGCGTGCCTTTAGGTGCGCGCCCGCCTGAGGCTCAGTCCGCGATCGCCACTGACGGCGAAAGACCTTGACTGTCGCTCGGCATTGCAAACGGGTTCCTGTGACGCAGCCCCCAAGCAAGGCAAGGGAGGCCACAACGGCTTCACATGATCGCAGCCGCGGTGGAGGTCAAGAGAAAAACGGGACGTGCGGCGCCAGTGTCCCGATTCGGAAGTCCGCATACCTTCGCAGCAACCTTTGACGCGACTTCGAAATCAAAGGGACACGACCGACTTCTAGTCAGAAGTTGGCTTGACGGACTCGCCGAGACACCGGGAGCGAACTCCTGAACCGCCCCACTAGGCGCTCATCCTGGCCAGCAGCGCGTCCGACAGTTCGAAATTGGCGTAGACGTTCTGCACGTCGTCGTGCTCGTTCAGGGTGTCGATCAGCTTGAGAAGCTTCTCGCCGGTGTCGTCGTCGACCGCGATGGTGTTCTGCGGCCGCCAGGTCAGCGCCGCCTTGCGCGGCTCGCCGAACGTCGCCTCGAGCGCCTTGGCGACCTCGCGCAGCGTGTCCTGCGCGGTATAGATCTCGTGGCCCGCCTCGGACGACACCACGTCGTCGGCGCCGGCCTCGATGGCCGCTTCCAGCATCGCCTCCTCGGACGCCGTGCCGGCGTCGTATTCGATCACGCCGAGCCGGTCGAACATGAAGGCGACCGAGCCGGTCTCGCCGAGATTGCCGCCGGACTTGGTGAAGAACGAGCGGATGTCGGAGGCGGCGCGGTTGCGGTTGTCTGTCAGCGCCTCGACGATCACGGCGACGCCGCCCGGCCCATAGCCCTCGTAGCGGATCTCGTCGTAGTTCTCGCTGTCGTTGCCGGCCGCCTTCTTGATCGCGCGCTCGATATTGTCCTTCGGCATGTTCTCGCCGCGGGCCGCGATGATGGCCGCGCGCAGCCTCGGGTTCATCGCGGGGTCCGGGGTGCCGAGCTTGGCGGCGACCGTGATCTCGCGCGCCAGCTTGCTGAACAGTTTCGAGCGCTGGGCGTCCTGACGGCCCTTGCGATGCATGATGTTCTTGAACTGGGAATGGCCGGCCATACGGATGGTGTCTCCCTCGAGCGGTCGCGCGGTGCGCGAAAAGTGCTTGTATGCCAAATAGTTGCCGGAACGGCGCGGGCCGTGCGGCAGGCCCCGCCGGACCCCTGCAAGGCGCGGCTTATAGGCCCGGCGCGCGGCAAAATCAAAGCGTTCGCGGCGGTTTCGACCCTTACCTGGCCACCGCCACGCAACGCAACTTGGTTAACTTCAAGTTTAGACGGCGGTGGGATGATCCCGGCAACACTTACAATAACAACATATCGAGACGATCATGGCACTGGCTCTGTTCCGCAAGCGATCCAAGGTTGCCGTCGAGATCGAGGAGGATGAAACGCCCGCCCCCACGCCGGCAGCCGCCGGCGCGGCGCCGGCCGTCGACGATTCGGCGCGGGAAATCCTCGAGCTGCTCGAACTCGAACTCGGCGCGATGATCCGCCAGCTCGACCGCGCCGCCGGCGCCGTCGCGGCCGGCGCCGACTCCACCGCGGCGACGCTCGCCGCGATCCGCACCCGCACCGACGCGCTGACCGGGCACACCAGCACGGCGCAGACCGCGGCGGAGAGTTTTGCTCACGCCGCCGACGCCTTCACCCGCTCCGCCGAGGGCATCGGCACCCAGGTGCGCGACGCCGGCCGGCTCGCCGACCAGGCCGGCGAAGCGGCCCGCGAGGCCGGCGCCAATGTCGACCGCCTGCGCGAATCCTCGGCGGCGATCGGCAACGTCGTCAACCTGATCGCCTCGATCGCCAAGCAGACCACGCTGCTCGCGCTCAACTCGACCATCGAGGCGGCACGCGCCGGCGCCGCCGGGCGCGGCTTTGCGGTGGTCGCCTCGGAAGTGAAGGCGCTGGCGGTGCAGACCCAGAGCGCCACCGAGGAAATCCGCCTCAAGATCGACGCCCTGCAACAGGACGCCGCCTCCTCGATCGAGGCAGTGCATCGCATCTCCGAGGCGATCGACGCTATCCGCCCGGTGTTCGCCAACGTCAGCGAGGCCGTCGCCGAGCAGAACGCCACCACCGCCGACATGGCCGCCAACGCCACCGCCGCCTCCACCTTCATCGCCTCGGTCGGCACCGGCGCCAGCGACATCGACCAGGCCACGCGCGAGGCCGAGGCCCATGGCCACAGCGTCGCCGAGGCCGGGCAGGCCGTCACCCTGTTCGCCGACAAACTCAAGAGCCGCTGCGCCGTGCTGCTGCGCCGCGACGGCCAGAAGGACTGGCGCATGCGCGAGCGCCTGCCCTGCCATCTCGACATCGAGATCGCGCTGCCGGGCGGCAAGCTCAAGGCGCCGGTCTACGAGATTTCGCTGGAGGGCCTGTTGATCTGCGGCGCGGCGGCCAAGACGCTGCCGCTCGAAACGCCGGTCGCCGCGACGCTGAAGGACATCGGCGCCTGCCGGGTGCGGGCGCTGTCGCGCACCGCGGCCGGCGTGCAGGCGGAGTTCGTCGCACCCGACGCGGCGCTGACCGATGCGATCGAAGACGTCCTGTGGGCGATCCACGACGAAAACACCGAGTTCGTCACCCGCGCCATGGAGGCCGGCGAGACGCTCTCAAAAATGTTCGACAAGGCCGTCGCCGAGCGCGCGGTCGCGCTCGACGACCTGTTCGACGAAAACTATGTCGAGATCGCCGGCACCGACCCGGTGCAGCACCGCACCCGCTTCCTCGACTGGGCCGAGTGCGCGCTGCCGGATTTCCAGGAGACGTTCCTCGCCCGCGACGACCGCATGGTGTTTTGCGTCGCCATCGACCGCAACGGCTACCTGCCTGTGCACAACAGGATCTACTCGCAGCCGCAGCGGCCGGGCGACGTCGCGTGGAACACCGCGCACTGCCGCAACCGCCGCATCTTCAACGACGCGACGGGGCTGGCGGCCGGGCGCAACACCCGCTCCTACCTGATCCAGAGCTATCCCCGCGACATGGGCAACGGCGTCACCGTGATGATGCGCGAGATCGACGTGCCGATCCGCGTCGGCGGCCGCCACTGGGGCGGGTTCCGCACGGCCTACAAGCTGTAGGGCGGCGCCCGCACCCCCCTCCCTGCCCTCCCCCGCTTGCGGGGGAGGGATAAAGGGGAATGACTCACCAGAACGAGGGCACCGCCGGCTCCAGCCGCCCGCCGATGCGCACCGGCGCGACCCTGACCGCAAGGCCGGTCGCATCGTCGGTCTCGACCGCGATCCCGCTCAGCGTCGGCTCGCCGGTCGCCGGCTCGAACCGTGCCGAGGGAATGCCGGTGGTGAAGCGGCGCATCGGCTCGTCCTTCTTCATGCCGATGATCGAATTGTAGTCGCCGGTCATGCCGGCGTCGGTCATGTAGGCGGTGCCGCCGGGCAGGATCTGGTGATCCGAGGTCGGGATATGGGTGTGGGTGCCGACCACGAGGCTGGCGCGGCCGTCGCAGAACCAGCCGGCGCCCTGCTTCTCGCTGGTCGCCTCGCAGTGGAAATCGACGACGATGGCATCGGCCACCTCGCGCAGCGGGCAGGTCGCGAGTTCGCGGTCGATCAGCGCGAACGGATCGTCGACCGGCTCCATGTAGAGCCGCCCCAGCGCGTTTATCACCAGCGCCTGCTTGCCGGTGCGGGTCTCGATCAAGGCCGCGCCGCGGCCCGGCGTGCCCGGCATGTAGTTGATGGGACGGATCAGCCGCGGGGCGCGCTCGATGAACACCAGCGCCTCCTTCTGATTCCACGAGTGGTTGCCGAGCGTCACCGCGTCGGCGCCGGCGTCGAGAAAGTCGTTGTAGATCGCCTCGGTGATGCCGAAGCCGCCGGCGGAATTCTCGCCGTTGACGACCGCGAGATCGATCGTCCAGTCGGCGATGGTACGGGGCAGATAGCGGGCGATGGCGTCGCGGCCGGAGCTGCCGACGACATCGCCGATGAACAGGATTCGCAACGTGTCAGCTCCGTGGATCGTTGGCCCCTGTCTCAATGACGCCGGCCTCCGTCAGCACGGCGTCGAGCAGGGCATCATGGCGGGAGGCGGGAATAGTGTCGACCTCCTGCATGGCAAATGCAACACCGAGCGCCGGCAACCGGCGGCGCGTCCGCAACGCGCCGAGCGTGCGGTCGTAATAGCCGCCGCCATAGCCGATGCGATGACCCTTGCGGTCGAAGGCGGCAAGCGGCACCAGCACGATGTCGGGCTCGCAAGGCGCCGCCGCGTCCGTCGGCTGCAAGATGCCGAACGGTCCGGCGACGAGCGGCGCATGCGCCGTCCAGAGGCGGAACGACAGCGGCGCATCGCGCGCGCCGACCACCGGCAGCGCCAGCCGCGCGCCCGCCGCCTCAAGCCGCAGCATCAGCGGGCGCGGGTCGATCTCGCTGCGGATCGGCATGAAGCCCGCTACCGCCTCGCCCGGCCGCGCCGCGACGCGCCC
>JBDHSY010000278.1:0-4790 GCA_039808405.1 Xanthobacteraceae bacterium | reverse complement strand
ACAGCATCTCGCTCAGCTGCGCGATCTTGGCGTTGAGTTCCTCCAGCGCCTTGTCCTTGCCGGACACTTCGCGCGACAGATAGAACTGCACCACGACGAACACCGACAGCAGGAAGATGACGGCGAGCAGCAGCGACGACAGGGCATCGACGAAGCCCGGCCAGTAGTTGAAGGGCGATTCGTTCCGCCGTCCGCGTGCCAGCGCCATGTCCGTCCGCCTCGTGCTAGTTTTTCTCGGGCTGACGCGCGATCAGTTCGAGCAGCTTGCGGATTTCGCGGTTCTGTTCGCCCTGGCCGTCGGCCCATTCGCGGATCAGCTGCTGCTCGCTGCGCATGTGCTGCACCAGGCTTTGAATGGCGTCGGCGAGATTGGCCATCGCCGTCGAGGTCGAGCGGCTGGTAGCCGACGACAACGCGCCCTCGGCGCCGCCGACCTCGGCCAGCGTGGTGCGCAGCCGCTCCAGCACGTCGCGCAGGTCGGCCGCCGACGAGGGCGCTGCCGCATCGGCCGGCTCGCCGCCGCCGAAGTGGCGCACGGTATTGGCGAGCCAGTCCTCGAGGTCGGTGTAGAAGCGGTTCTGCGCCTGGCTCGATTGCAGGTCGAGAAAGCCGAGGATCAGCGAGCCGGCCAGCCCGAACAGCGACGACGAGAACGAGATGCCCATGCCGCTGAGCGGCGCGGCGAGCCCCTGCTTCAGCGTATCGAACAGCGAGCCGGAATCGCTGCCGACCGACAGCCCGTCGATCACCCCGCCGACCGAGGTGACGGTCTCGATCAGGCCCCAGAAGGTGCCGAGCAGGCCGAGGAACACCAACAGCCCGATCATGTAGCGCGAGATGTCGCGCGCCTCGTCGAGCCGCGTGCCGATCGAATCGAGCAGGTGCCGCATGGTCTGCTGGGTGACGGTGACGCGGCCGTTGCGCTCGCCGCCGAGGATCGCGGCCATCGGCGCCAGCAGCTGCGGCTGGCGCTCGAGCGCGAGCCCGGGGTCGGCGATGCGGAAATTGTTGACCCAGGTGATCTCGGGATAGAGCCGCAGCACCAGCCCGATGAACAGCACGATGCCGATCAGCAGCACCGCACCGATCAGCGCGTTGAGGCCCGGGTTGGCCAGAAACGCCACCTGGATCTGGCGCGCCAGCACGATCAGCACCAGCGCGCACAGCACCAGGAACACGGCCATGCGCACCACGAAAATGCGGGGCGAGGACAATTTGGTCGGGTTGTGTCCCACCGGAGCGGGCGGGGACGGTCCTTGAGCCATGGCGGGATCGTCGGTCCTTCTGCGGGAACAGCGCGCGGACCGCAATATGGCACAGCGGGAGCGAGATGAAAGGTGGTTTGGGGAGATTCTGGCGGGCGGCGCGCGGGTCGCGCGCCGCCCGCGCGGCTAGATTTTGCCGAGCAGCACCAGGATCAGCAGGATCACGATGATGAGGCCGAGGCCGCCGCCGCCGTAATAGCCGGTGCCGTAAAACGGCCCGCCGCCGATGCCGCTGAAGCCGCCGAGCAGGGCGATGATCAGGATGATGAGAATGATGGTGCCGAGGGTCATGCGTGCGTTCTCCAGCTCCGGCTCGGGCGCGAGCCGGTCCTCATGGAAGGCAGTCATGAAATGAACCGGCAGGCGGCGCGCCGGTTCCATCAGCGGCGGTGGTTTTTCGTCAGGCGAGCGGCGTCAGAATCCTGACCAGCGCGCCGTGGATCGCCTCGTTGCCGCAGACGATGTGGCCGGTCGAGAGCGCGTCGTCGTTGCCGGTCAGGCCGGTCGCGATGCCGCCCGCCTCGCGCACCAGCACAATGCCGGCGGCCATGTCCCACGGCGACAGATTGCGCTCCCAGTAGCCGTCGAGGCGGCCGGCGGCGACGAAGGCGAGGTCGAGCGAGGCGGCGCCGAAGCGGCGCAGGCCGGCGACGCGGCCCATCATCTCCGCCAGTTCGCGGCGCGCCAGTTCGAGGTCGCCGCGGCCGATATGCGGCAGCCCGCAGGCGATCACGCTGTCGTCGAGGCGGCGGCGGGCGGCGACCCGCAGGCGCTGGTCGTTGAGGAAGGCGCCCTTGCCGCGCTCGGCGACGTAGAGCTCGTCGTTGGCCGGGTTGTAGATCACCGCCGCCGTCAGCACGCCCTCGCGCTCGAGCGCGATCGAGATGGCGAATTGCGGGATGCCGTGCAGGAAGTTGGTGGTGCCGTCGAGCGGATCGACGATCCAGGTGTTGGTCTTGTCGGCGCCGGCGCGGGTGCCGCCTTCCTCGCCGATGAAGCCGTAGCCGGGGCGGGCTTTGGTCAATTCCTCGTACAGGATCTCCTCGGCGCGGCGGTCGGCGGCGCTGACGAAGTTGGCCGGACCCTTGAGCGAGACCTGCAGGTTCTCGATCTCGCCGAGGTCGCGTTTGAGGCTGCGGCCGGCGCGGCGCGCGGCCTTGACCATGACGTTGATGAGCGCGGAGTGAAGCATAACGGCGACCGGACAAAAGGGGCGGAGGGTTCGGCGTCTGCGTGCCCGTTGCGCGCGCCCCCGTCAAGGGCGGCCGGCGCCGCGCCGGATCACTTCACGCCGAGCCACTTTTTGGCGGCGGCCTCGACCCGGCCGCGATCCTCGGGCGAAAGCTGCGCATACGCCTCGTCCAGCATCAGGTCGCCCTTGCCGACGCTTTTGGCGACGAGGTGCCATTTCAGCCCCTCGATCTTGTCCATCGGCGCGCCTTGCCCGGTCACCAGCACGCGGGCAAGGCGGTTCTGGGCGATGGCGCTGCCGCGCCGCGCCGCCTTGGTCAAAAGCGCGACGGCGCCGGCCTCGTCCTTGGCGGTGCCGGTGCCGTTGTAGAGCGCGATGGCGTATTCGACCTGTGCGTCGAGATTGTCGGCGAGGCTGGCCGCCCGCAACAGCCGCGTCGCCTCGGCCGGATTCTTGTCGACGCCGCGGCCTTCCTTGTAGAACAGGGCCAGCGCGTACTGCGCATCGGCGTTGCCGGCGTCGGCCGCCTGCCGGAACAGTTCCGCCGCGCGCACGAAATCCTGCGGGAACACCTGGCCTTCGAGATACAGCATGCCGAGATTGTAGGCGGCGGTCGGCTCGCCCAGTTTGGCGGCGGCGGCGAGCAGCTTTGCGGCGGCGTTGCGGTCGGGCGGCGTGCCGCGGCCGGCCATGTGCATCATCGCCAGCGCCTGCATCGCTTCGCGGTCGCCGCGGTCGGCGGCCTGCCGATACCACATCACGGCCTTGGCGTCGTCGCGCTTGACGCCGAGCCCCTGCGCATACAGTTCGCCGAGCATGGTCATCGCCTGCGGGTCCTGAAGCTCGTTGGCGCGCTTGATCGCCAGCGTCAGGGCGGTGCGATACTGGCCGCGCTGGAACGCGCCGTAGACGAGATCGACGTGCGCATCGTCGGGCACGGCGGCCGGCGCCGCGGTGTCGCTGCGCGGCTGCGGCAGCGGCGGGTCGTTCTGCTGGGCCTTTGCCGCGGGCGGTTGTGCGGCGGGTTTTGGTGCGGCGGCTTTGGGGGCAGCCTTGGGCGCTGATTTCGGCGCCGATTTAGGAGCGGCCTGGGGTGCTGATTTGGGCGCCGATTTGGGCGCGGGGCGCGGCGGCGCCTGCACGCCGGGGGGCGTCAGCGAAATCTGCGCCGGTGCCGGGCTCGCGCACGCCACGCACCAGATCGCCACCGCCGCCACGCGCGAAACCCTCATCCCTCTCCGGCCTCTTCCGATCGCCGCCATCTTGAATTGAATACGGCACAGTCCGCAACGACGATTGCCGGCGAGTAAAACACGATTCCGACAGGCATTGATTAACCCCGCCCGCTCCGCGCGCGCGGACCGGCGCGTTTAACGTGAAGGCAGAGAGTGTGGCGCGACGGTGGCGCCGACGGCCGCGGCGATGTCGGTCAGCGCCGCCAGCGGCCCGCGCGCATCCGCCCACACCGCCTCGTCGAGCAGGACGAAGTCGGCGCCGGCGGCGGCGAAGGCAAGCGCCTCGTCGCGCGTTGCGGCCAGGCCGACGCAGGGCGGCTGAAACACCTCGGCCCACCACTGGATGCGCTCGGCGATGGCCTCGGCAGAGGGGCGGCGGCCGTCGGCATCGGCATCGCCGAACGTGAGATAGTCGGCGCCGGCTTCGCCCGCGACCATGGCGTCGTGCCGGGTCGCGAGCCCGCCTGCGCCAGCGATGCGGTCGGGCTTGAGGACCGGCAATGCCGCCTCCAGCGCCGCGACGCCGCCGACCTGCGCGCCGTCGGCGCCGCTCTTCGCCACCAGGTCGGGATGGCCGTCGATCAGCAGCGCCGCGCCGGCGGTCTGCACGGCCGGCGCCAGCGCCTTGATGCGCCTGATCAGGGTGCGCTCGTCGGCGGGCGCAAGCCGCAGCAGCACCGCGGCGATATCGGCACAGGCGAGCAGCGCCGGCAACGCGGCCGCCAGCGCCGCCGGGTCGTCGACCGGCGGCGTCGCGAGGTAAAGCCGCGGCGTCGCGCGCGCGCCGGCTGCGGGCGGCGGCGTCACGCCGCCTTCTTCGCTTCCAGATCGGCCTTCCACTCGCCCTTGCTGGCGAGGCCGTTCATGCGCGCGCGGTGCGAGAACGCCGCCTGCGCCGCCGCGACGTTCTCGGTCTTGCCGGCCCAGGCCTTCTGCGGTGCGGCCTGCAACGCGCGGCCGTAGGAGAAGGTGAGAGGCCACGGCAGCCCGCCGATCCGGTTCATGGCGTCGAGGTGGGCGGTGGCGGCCTCGTCGGACTGCCCGCCGGAGAGGAAGGCGATGCCCGGCACCGCCGCCGGCACGCACGCCTTCAGGAGT
>JBDHSY010000277.1:0-4796 GCA_039808405.1 Xanthobacteraceae bacterium | reverse complement strand
GAGCGCCGCCCCTCGGCCGCCGCCGGCGACGTCGTCGCGCTCGGCAAGCTCGACCAGATCGCCACCGGCGATGTGCTGAGCGCCGGCAGGACGGCGCCGGCGGTCGCGCTCGACGTCGCGCCGCCGCCCGGCGTGCTGGCGATGGCGATTGCCGCGACCGAGCGCAAGGACGACGTCAAGCTCGGCCAGGCGCTGGCGCGGCTCACCGAGGAAGACCCCTCGCTTGCGGTCGTCAACGATCCGGTCAGCCACGAAACGGTGCTGTGGGGGCAGGGCGAGATGCACCTGCGCGTGGCGCTGGAGCGGCTGCGCGACCGCTTCGGCGTCAGCGTGACGTCGCACGCGCCGAGCGTCGGCTACCGCGAAACCATCCGCAAGGCGGCGACCAGCCGCGGCCGGCACAAGAAGCAGTCCGGCGGCCACGGCCAGTTCGGCGACGTGCTGCTCGACGTCAAACCGTTGCCGCGCGGCACGGGCTTTGCGTTCAGCGAGACCATCGTCGGCGGCGCGGTGCCGAAGAACTATATTCCGGCGGTGGAGGAGGGCGTGCGCGACGCCCTGAAGCGCGGGCCGCTCGGTTTCCCGGTGACCGATCTCGAGGTGACGCTGACCGACGGCTCCTACCACACGGTGGATTCCTCCGACCTCGCCTTCCGCACCGCGGCGCGGATCGGCGTCGGCGAGGCGCTGCCGCAGTGCCAGCCGGTGCTGCTGGAGCCGATCTTCATCGTCGAGATCGTCTGTCCGTCGGAGGCGACCGCCAGGGTCAATGCCATCCTGTCCGGCCGGCGCGGCCAGATCCTCGGCTTCGACACCCGCGAGGGCTGGTCGGGCTGGGACGCCGTGAGCTGCGCCATGCCGGAGGCGGAGATCAGCGACCTGATCGTCGAGCTGCGCTCGGCCACCGCCGGCGTCGGCAGTTTTGTGCGCCGCTTCGAGCGCATGGCCGAAGTGACCGGCCGCACCGCCGACCAGATCGTCGCCGCGCATCGCGCCGCCGCCTGACCGTCGAGTCTTGCCGGCTGCCGCTCGATTCCAGGTTGAAATAGCCCCTACATTGATGTACTAAACATCAATGTAAGGGCTATTCGCTTGAATAGTAACTAAATAAGTGGGATAGTTGGCCTTGATCACATCATTCCAGATGCGTGCCGCGCGAGCGCTGCTCGGGATCGATCAGAAGACGCTGGCCGCGATGGCCGGCGTTTCGCTGCCGACCATCCAGCGCATGGAGGCGAGCGGCGGCCGCGTCCGTGGCGTGGTCGAGTCGCTGACCAAGGTGGTCGAGGCGCTCGACCGGGCCGGAGTGGCGCTGATCGGCGAGCACGCGCGCAGCGACGATGGCGGGCGCGGCGTGCGCTTGAAGGAGCCGGGCCCTCCGCGCCGCCCCGGCTGACGTCACGGCGCGGGCCGTACGCGCGCCCCGCGCCGGCGGCGGACGGGACGTACGAGACCATGCACGACCCCACGATTGCGGAGCGCGGCGCTCCTTCCGTTGCCACTCCGACCTTCGCCGAGCTGTTCACGCCGAAACTCGTCACCGTGCTGCGCGAGGGCTACCGGCTCGCCCATTTCCGCGCCGACGTGGTGGCCGGCCTGACGGTGGCAATCGTGGCGCTGCCGTTGTCGATGGCGATCGCCATCGCCTCGGGCGTGTCGCCGGACCGCGGCCTCTACACCGCGATCGTCGGCGGCTGCCTGGTGTCGATGCTGGGCGGCAGCCGTTTCCAGATCGGCGGCCCGGCCGGCGCCTTCATCGTTCTGGTGGCGCTGACCGCCGAGCGCCATGGCGTCGAAGGCGTCGTCCTCGCCACCCTGATGGCCGGCCTGTTCCTGATCGCGGCCGGCTTTCTGCGCATCGGCACCTACATCAAGTTCATTCCCTATCCGGTCACGGTCGGCTTCACCGCCGGCATCGCCGTCATCATTTTTGCCAGCCAGCTGCGCGACCTGTTCGGCATCACGCTCGCCGGCCACGAGCCCGGCGACCTGCTGCCGAAACTGGTGGCGCTGGGGCAGGCGGCCTCCACCGCCAACGTCGCGGCGATCGGGCTGTCGGTCGTGTGCATCGCGCTGATCGTCGGCCTGAAAAAGCTGCGCCCGTCGTGGCCCGGCATTTTGATCGCGGTGATCGTCGCGGCGGTCGCGGCGTGGGCGCTGGCGCTGCCGGTCGAAACCATCGGCACGCGCTTCGGCGGCATCCCCGACACGCTGCCGAGCCCGGCGCTGCCGGACCTGTCGCTGGCCAAGGTGCGGGCGGTGCTGCTGATCGCCATCGCCTTCGCGCTGCTCGGCGCCATCGAATCGCTGTTGTCGGCGGTGGTCGCCGACGGCATGACCGGCCGCCGCCACCGCTCCAACTGCGAACTGGTCGGGCAGGGCGTCGCCAATATCGGCTCGGCGCTGTTCGGCGGCATCTGCGTCACCGGCACCATTGCGCGCACCGCCACCAACATCCGCGCCGGCGCCCATGGCCCGGTGGCCGGGATTTTGCACGCCGGCTTCCTGCTGGCGTTCATGGCGGTGGCGGCGCCGCTTGCGAGCTACATCCCGCTCGCCTCGCTCGCCGCCGTGCTCGCGGTGGTGGCCTGGAACATGGCGGACCGGCAGGCGTTCGCCACGCTGATCCGCTCCTCGCGCGGCGATGCGCTGGTGCTGCTCGCGACCTTCGGGCTGACGATTTTCCGCGACCTCACCGAGGGCATTCTGGTCGGCTTCGCGCTCGGCGCGGTGCTGTTCATCCACCGCATGGCCGAGACCACCGGCATCGAGGCGGCGGCGCCGCTCGTCGCCCGGGACCGGCCCGACGATGCCGGCGCCGCGCGCACGCCCTACGATGCCCGCCTGGCCGCCGATCCCGACATCGTGGTCTACCGCATCACCGGCGCGTTTTTCTTCGGCGCGGCCTCGACGGTCGGCGCGGTGCTCGACGGCATCGCCGATCGCCACAAGGCGTTCGTCATCGATTTCTCGGCGGTGCCGTTCCTCGATTCCACCGCGGCGACCGCGATCGGCCGCATAGCCGAAAAGTCGCGCCATCACGGCGTCGCGGTGTACCTGACCGGAGCCTCGCGCCCGGTGCGCCGCGTGCTGCTGGCGCACGGCGTGCGGCGCGGCGTCAAATACCGGCCGGACATCGCCGCCGCGGTCGCCGACTTCAAGCGCGGCCGCGAGGATGCTACATCAGCGGCCTGATCCGGCGACCGGTCGCCGCCGCATGGTTGAGGTATCATGACGACCCCCTCCCGCGCTCCCGCCGCCTGCCTGATCGGCTGGCCGGCCGCCCATTCGCGCTCGCCGCTGATCCATCATTACTGGCTGCGCACGCTCGGCATCGGCGGCGGCTACAGCATCGAGGCGGTGCCGCCGGAGGAATTCGCCGGCTTCCTGGCCGACCTGCCGCGGCGCGGGTTCGTCGGCGCCAACGTCACCATCCCCCATAAGGAGCACGCGCTTCGGCTGGCCGAGCCGGACGCGCGGGCGCAAGCGGTCGGCGCCGCCAACACGCTGTGGTTCGAGGACGGCCGGCTGCGCGCCACCAACACCGACGTCGAGGGCTTTCTCGCCAACCTCGACGCGGCCGCGCCGGGCTGGGACCGGGCCGACGAGGCCGTGGTGCTCGGTGCCGGCGGCGCGGCGCGCGCGGTGGTGTTCGGCCTCAGGGAGCGCGGCATCGCCCGTATCCATGTCGCCAACCGCACCATTGAGCGCGCCGAGGCGCTGGCGCGGCAGTTCGGCGCAGGCACCGTGCCGCTCGCCTGGGAGCGGATCGGTGCCGTCCTTCCGCAGGCCGGTCTGCTCGTCAACACCACCTCGCTCGGCATGCACGGCCAGCCGCCGCTTGCGCTCGACGTCGCCCGGCTGCCGCCGCGCGCCGTCGTCAACGACCTCGTCTATGTGCCGCTGGAGACCCCGCTATTGGCCGCGGCGCGGGCGTGGGGGCTGACGACGGCCGACGGCCTCGGCATGCTGCTGCATCAGGCGGTGCGCGGGTTCGAATTGTGGTTCGGCCGCCGCCCGCAGGTGACGGACGAACTGCGCGCGCTGGTCGAGGCCGATCTGGCGCAAAACTGATGCGCGTCAAACTACCGCCGAACTTTTGATCTTGTCAGGCAGTGAGAACGAGGGAGCCCCGCCATGATCCGTGCCCTGATCACCGTTGCCGCCGTGCTCGCGGCCGTTGCCGCGCAGCCCGCGGCAGCCCAGCAGACGGCGCCGGTCGGCAAGTGGCTTGCCGAGGATATCAGCGGTGGCGGCGTCGTCGACCGGCTGCAAACGACGCTCGAGATCGGCGAGACCGGGCAGGTATCGGGCAACGGCGGTTGCAACACCTATCGTGGCACCGCCGAATTCAGCATCACCGCCATCAATTTCCGGTCGCTGGCCTCGACCAAGAAAGCCTGTCAGGCCTCGGCGATGGAGCAGGAGACGAAATTCCACGCCGCGCTCGACGAGGCGAAGGCGTGGCGCATCGACGCCGACACCCACAAGCTGACGCTGCTCGATGCCAAGGGCACCGAGCTGGTGCGCTTCTCGCCGCTGAAATAGCGGATCAGCCCCAGTTGACCCGGCCGTCGCCCCGCAGGATGTGGCGGTCGATCTCGGCGACGGTGTTGACCCCGCACAGGCCCATGGTGGTCTCCATCTCCTTGGCGAGGATGTCGAGCGCCTTGGCGACGCCGGCCTGACCGGCCGCGCCGAGCCCGTAGATATAGGCGCGGCCGATCATGCAGGATTTGGCGCCGAGCGCCAGCGCGCGCACGACGTCCTGACCGGTGCGGATGCCGCCGTCGAAC
>JBDHSY010000276.1:0-4810 GCA_039808405.1 Xanthobacteraceae bacterium | reverse complement strand
TGGCGCATGATCTTGTCCGAAAACCGGCTGCCGCCCGCGGGTCTGGCCCGAGGGCAGGCTTTTCCGGGATCACGCGTTAGCTATGCTTGCGTCGGCGCCGGCTGTCCAGCGCGACGATTGGCCGCCCGGCCTCGGCCGCCAGCGGCCGGCGCAGGGCCGGCGTCGCCGCCTTGGGCAGCTTCTCGGCGATGCCGAGCAGGCTTTCGCGGCGCTCCATCTCGGCCCAGACGTCCTGCGGCTTGACGCCGACGGCGACCCACAGCACCGCCAGGTTGTAGAACAGGTCGGCGCTTTCGCGCACCACCGCCTCGGCGTCGCCGCCGACCGCGTCGAGCACCACCTCGATGGCCTCTTCGGCCATCTTCTTGGCCGCCTTGGCGGGGCCGCGGCCGAGCAGCCGCGCCGTGCGCGAGACCTCGGGATCGAGATGCTGCGCCGCCTGGACCGCCAGATAAAGCCGCTCGAGCGAATCACTCATGCCGTGGACGCTAGCGGAAATCCATGGCGGGCGTGTTAACGGACGCTCGGTGCCGGCTCAGTAGCCGCGATAGTAATAGTGCCGCGGGCGGTAGGCCCCGCCGTAATAGCCATAGCCGGGGGCGCGGTAGTAGCGCGGGCCGTAATAGGCCGGGCGGCCGTAGTAATAGTCGTAATAGTCGCGGCGCTGCGACTCGGCGATCGCCGTGCCGATCATGCCCATCGCCATGCCCATGAACGCCATGCCGGCGGCGGACGAGCCGTGGCTGCGCCGCACGGCGCGGCGCTTGCGCTTGGCGGCGCTGACATCGGTCAACTCAGCCGTCGACGCGGCCCGGTCGGCCGACGCCGCCGGCCCGGCGGTCCGGCCGGTGGCCGCGGCGGGCGCCGCCAGCATCATCAGCGCCAAACCCGCGACCGCGCCGGCCATGACGGTGCGATGGGCTGAACCTTTTCCTGCGCGTTGCGACATTCCCCTACCTCCTTCAGGCGATGGGCGCCGTTCCGATAACCACAACGCCGGCGTTGCCGCGCCGGTTCCAATGTACGAACGCGGTCGCCGCGCCACAATCACTTGCCATTTGCAATGCCGCACGGTTTGAACGAGAGACGGGCATGGCCGGAAAAAACGGCCATATATGCGCATGCCGGATGCGCGTTGCCGGAGGCCGCCGTGATCGCCCTGATGCCGGGCCAATCGACTACCGAAACACCGACGCCGCGCCGGCCGCTCGCCGCTGTCCGCGCCGTCGTGCTGGCTGTGGCGCTGGCCGCGTCAGTCATGGCGAGCGACGCCCATGCCGCGGTCGCGATCCGCTTCCAGCTCGACCGCCCGATCGATGCGATGGCCACGCCGCTCGCCGTGGCGAGCCGGGCCACCTTCGCCGCCGAAGATCTGAACGTCGCCATCCTCCCCGGCAACGGCACCGCGGGCGGCAACCGCGACGCGCTCGCGCGCCTCGCCGCCGGCGACGCCGACATGGCGCTGGCCGACATCAACGCGCTGATCCAGTACCGCGACCGGCCCGATGCCGCCGCGCTCAAGGCGGTCTACGTGCTGAGCAACGCCGCCGGCTACGCCATCGTCGCCCGGCGCAGCCGCGGCATCCGCAGTCTCTCCGACCTCGCCGGCAAGACGCTGGGCTTCGTCGAGAACGAGCCGGCCATCGCGTTCTGGCCGGCGCTCGCCCGCCTCAACGGCCTCGCCGGCGCCGACGACGGCAAGGTGCAGCTGCAACGCATCGGCGCGGCGGTGCGCGAGCCGATGCTGTCGGCCGGCCAGCTCGATGCCGTCACCGGCCACGCGTGGCTGGCGCCGATCAACCTCAGGGACCACGGCATTCCGGCCGGCGACCTCGCCGTGTTCCGCTACGCCGACTACGGCATTGCCGCCTACGGCCTCGCCATCGTCGTCAGCCCGAAATTCGCCGCCGAGCAGCCGGAGGCGGTGCGCGGTTTCCTGCGCGCCTTCAACGTCGCGCTGCGCATGACGCTCAAGGACCCGGCCGGCAGCATCGCCGACGTGCTGGCGCGGATGAACGGCGGCAACCGCGACCTCGAACTGACCCGGCTCAAGACCATCATCCGCGACGACATCCTGACCGACGAGGTGCAACGCAACGGCCTCGGCGGCATCGACCCGCAGCGCTTCTCGCTCGCCCTCGACCAGTTGTCCGAAGGTCTCAAGCTGCGCGCAAGGCCGGCGCCGGCCGACATCTTCGACGCCTCGTTCCTGCCGCCGCCCGAGTCCCGCCGGCTGGATTAGAGCATGATCCCGAAAAAGCCTGCCCTCGGGCTTGACCCGAGGGTGGAAACCGGTTTTCGGACAAGATCATGCTCAAATAAAAGGATCGTCGGCGGGATCTGATTCAACGTCGTTGAATCAGATCCCGGGGGCGAGCCTCGCGTGTGACAAAACAACCGGGCCGTTCCCGAGGACCACGATGTCGCTGATCCGCCTCTACACCCGCGTGCTCGGCCTGCTCGGAAGCGAGGCGCGGCTCGGCTGGCTTTTGGCCGGCGCCAACCTTGCGCTCGCAGCAGCCCAGTTCGCCGAGCCGGTGCTGTTCGGCCGCATCATCGACGTTCTGTCCGGCGCGTCGTCGACGCGGGCGGCAACGGCATGGTGGGAGATCGGCTCGCCGTGGCCGCTGCTTGCGGCCTGGGTGGCGTTCGGGCTGTTCACCATTGCCTGCGGCGCGGTGGTGGCGCTCAATGCCGACCGTCTCGCCCATCGCCAGCGTCAGGCGGTGCTGACCGGCTATTTCGAGCACATCATGCAACTGCCGCTGACCTTCCACACCGGCACCCATTCGGGGCGGCTGATGAAGGTGATGCTGCAAGGCACCGACGCCTTGTGGCGGCTGTGGCTCGGCTTCTTCCGCGAGCATTTCGCCGCCATCGTCTCGCTCGTCGTGCTGCTGCCGCTCGCCTTCGCCATCAACTGGCGGATGGCGCTGTTGCTGTTCGCGCTGTGCATCGTGTTCACCGCGCTGACCACCATGGTGGTGCGCAAGACCTACGGCTTGCAGAGCGAGGTCGAGGCGCACTACAGCGACCTCTCCGCGCGCGCCTCCGACGCGCTCGGCAACGTGGCGCTGGTGCAGAGCTTTGTGCGCGTCGAGGCCGAGGTGGCGGGCCTGCGCAGCGTCGCCGACAAGCTGCTCGCGGCGCAGATGCCGGTGCTGTCGTGGTGGGCGCTGGTGACGGTGATGACGCGCGCCTCCACCACCATCACGGTGCTGGCGATCTTCACCGTCGGCATCTATCTGCACGGCGAAGGCCTCACCACGGTCGGCGAGATCGTGATGTTCGTCTCCTTCGCGACGCTGCTGATCCAGAAGCTCGAACAGGTCGTCGCCTTCATCAACAGCGTTTTCATGGAAGCGCCGCGGCTTCAGGAATTTTTCGACGTGCTCGACGCCGTGCCGGCGGTGCGCGACCGCCCGGGCGCCGTCGATGCCGGACGCCTCAAGGGGCTGGTCGAATTCAAGGACGTCTCGTTCTCCTACGACGGCAAGCGCCCCGCCGTCGCCGATCTCGGCTTCACCGCGCTGCCGGGCGAAACCATCGCGCTGGTCGGGCCGACCGGCGCCGGCAAGTCCACCGCCATCGCGCTGTTGCACCGCGCCTTCGATCCGCAGTCGGGCGTCGTCAAAATCGACGGCATGGACGTGCGCAGCCTGACGCTCGCCTCACTGCGGCGGAACATCGGCGTGGTGTTTCAGGAGGCGCTGTTGTTCAACCGCTCGATCGCCGACAACCTGCGCGTCGGCAAGCCCGACGCCACCGAGGCGGAGATGCGCGTCGCCACCGAGCGCGCGCAGGCGCTGGAGTTCATCGAGCGCGGCAGCGACAAGTTCGAGACCCACGCCGGCGAGCGCGGCCGCATGCTGTCGGGCGGCGAACGGCAGCGGCTGTCGATCGCCCGCGCGCTGTTGAAGGACCCGCCGATCCTGATCCTCGACGAGGCGACCTCCGCGCTCGACGCCGTGACCGAGGCCAAGGTCAACGCGGCGCTCGACGAGGTGATGAAGGGCCGCACCACCTTCGTCATCGCCCACCGCCTCTCCACCATCCGCAACGCCACGCGCATTCTGGTGTTCGACGACGGCCGCATTATCGAAAGCGGCACCTTCGACGATCTGGTGGCGCAGGGCGGCCACTTCGCGCAACTCGCGCGGGCGCAGTTCATGGTGCAGGCGGATATAGCGTCCCCTTAATCAAATGCGGCCGAAATACGGCCGCAACGCAGCCTGCGCATCGGTCCCCGCCCCCTGTTCGCGCCGCGCCATGCGGTGTATGTTGCCGCATCACGTCCGGGGTCGTTGGCTGGCGGTTTGCGTTGGTCCAGCAACGGCTCGCTCGACGTCCGACGCTCTTCCGCGCGGACGTTCCACGTCGATCCGCCGCGTTGACCTGACGGCCGCAAGCAAACGGAATCCGCTGGTGTCTTTTGTTCCGACCTTCCGCCGCACCTGTCTGTTGACCATCGCCGCCGCCGCCACGGCGACGCTCGCCGCGACCTTTCAGCCGCGCGATGCGCAGGCCGAGGCGCTGCTGCTGATCGAGGCGGACACCGGAAAGGTCTTGCAGGCCGACAACGCCACCTATCCCTGGTATCCGGCCTCGCTGACCAAGCTGATGACGGCCTACGTCACGCTGCAAGCGGTCAAGGACAAGCGCATCGGTCTCGATACGCTCATCACGGTGTCGCCGACCGCCGCCGCGCAGCAGCCGTCCAAGATGGGGTTCGCGCCGGGCACCCAGGTCACCGTCGACAACGCGCTGAAGATGATGATGGTGAAGTCGGCCAACGACATGGCCGTGGTGC
>JBDHSY010000275.1:0-4815 GCA_039808405.1 Xanthobacteraceae bacterium | reverse complement strand
CCGGGCACCCAGGTCACCGTCGACAACGCGCTGAAGATGATGATGGTGAAGTCGGCCAACGACATGGCCGTGGTGCTGGCGGAGGGCGTCGGCGGCTCGATCGACGGCTTCTCGGCGCTGATGAACGACACCGCGCAGCGCCTCGGCATGACGCAGTCGCACTTCGTCAATCCCAACGGCCTGCCGGCCGACGGTCAGGTGGTCTCGGCGCGCGACATGGGCATCCTCGCCCGCGCCATCATGCGCGACCTGCCGGACTACGAATATTTCGTCCATATCCCGGCGATCAAGTTCGGGCGCCGGGTGACGCAAAACTTCAACCGGCTGATCGGGCGCTATCCCGGCGCCGACGGCATGAAGACCGGCTTCATCTGCGCCTCGGGTTTCAACCTGGTGGCGTCGGCGACGCGCGACGGCCGCCGGCTGATCGCCGTGGTGCTGGGCGCGGCTTCCTCGCGCGAGCGCACCATCAAGGCGGCCGAGCTGCTCGACCGCGGCTTTGGCAGCGGCACGCTGTCGTGGCTGCGTCCGGCGCTCGGCACGGTCGAGGGACTGGCGCCGATCGCGGCCGCGCCGCCCAACCTGCGCGAGGAGGTGTGCGGACCGAAGCGCAAGCGCCCGGCGGCGGAGAACGAGGACGAGGTCGCGGGCGGCGAGGACAACGGTCTCCGGCTGTTCGCCGCCGGGTTCCAGCCGGCCGCCGGTCCCAAGCCCGCCGAACTGCTGGCAATGCCGGCGGCGGCCGCCGAGCCGGTCATCGTCTATACCGGGCCGGCGCGCAGCGGCGCGGCGCTGATCGCCGCGGCCGAAGAGGAAGCGCGGCGCCAGGACGCCCAGATCGCGCAAGCGCGCGCCGCGCGTCAGGCCAAGCGCAAGCACGCCGCCAAGCCCAAGCCGGGCGACGCCGGCAAAGCCGCCGACAAGCCGAAGGCGACGGCGACCATCGATACCCGCGCGGCAAAGCCGGCGGCGCCGCGACACAATGGCGCGGCTGCACCGAAGGCCGCCACGCCAAAATCCGCGCCGAAGCCCAAGACCGCGTCCGCGCCCAAAACCGCGTCCGCCCACCCGGCCGCCGCGAAGCCGGCGGCCACGGGCGACGACGCCGGCAAGCGCCGCTAGACTAGCCCGGGCCCCGCGCCCGTTCCTCCCACGGCTCCTTCCTCCTTCTCGCCGGCAGCGGCCGCGCAACTTGCTTCGCGCCGGCGTTCGCTCGATACTTCGCGAAAGCCGCCTCCGCGCGGAGGCATCTGGAGGACGACATGGAGCGGATCTGGCTGAAGCACTACCCGGCAGGCGTGCCGCACGACATCGACCCGACGCAATACGCCTCGCTGGTGGACCTGCTCGAGGAGAGCTTCGCCAGGTTTCGCGACCGCCGCGCCTTCATCTGCATGGACAAGGCCATCACCTATGGCGAGCTCGACGAGCTGTCGCTGGCGCTCGGCGCCTGGCTGCAAGGCAGGGGACTGAAAAAGGGCGCGCGCGTCGCCATCATGATGCCGAACGTGCTGCAACACCCGGTCGCCAGCGCCGCCGTGCTGCGCGCCGGCTACACGGTGGTCAACGTCAACCCGCTCTATACGCCGCGCGAACTGGAGCACCAGCTCACCGATTCCGGCGCCGAGGCCATCGTCATCCTGGAGAACTTCGCCGCGACGCTGCAGAAGGTGATCGCCAGAACCAGCGTCAGGCACGTCGTGCTCGGCACCATGGGCGACCTCCTGGGCTTCAAGGGCCTGATCGTCAATTTCGTCGTGCGCCGCGTCAAGAAGCTGGTGCCGGCGTTCTCGCTGCCGGGCGCGGTCGCCTTCAACGACGCGGTCGCCGCCGGCCGCCGCATGACGCTTAAAAAGCCCACGCTCGGGCCGGACGACGTCGCCTTCCTGCAATACACCGGCGGCACCACCGGCGTCTCCAAGGGCGCGACGCTGATCCACCGCAACATCGTCGCCAACATGCTGCAGAACGACGCCTGGCTGCAACCGGCGCTGAAGAAGCCGCCGACCGTCGACCAACTGATGATCGTCTGTGCGCTGCCGCTCTACCATATCTTCGCGCTGACGGCGTGCTTCCTGCTCGGCGTGCGCACCGGCGGCGTCAACCTGTTGATCCCCAACCCGCGCGACATTCCCGGCTTCATCAAGGAATTGCAGAAGTACCAGGTCAACAGCTTCCCGGCGGTCAACACGCTCTACAACGCGCTGGTGCATCACCCCGACTTCGGCAAGATCGACTTCTCCAAGCTCAAGGTGTCGTTCGGCGGCGGCATGGCGGTGCAGAAGCCGGTGGCCGACGCCTGGCTCAAGGCGACCGGCACCGCGCTGTCGGAAGGCTACGGCCTGTCGGAGACCTCGCCGGTCCTGACCTGCAACCCGGCCGACACCGACCGCTATACCGGCTCGATCGGCCTGCCGGTGCCCTCGACCTGGATTTCGATCCGCGACGACGACAACAACGAGGTGCCGCTCGGCCAGCCCGGCGAGATCTGCGTCAAGGGGCCGCAGGTGATGGCCGGCTACTGGAACAGGCCGGACGAGACCGCCAAGGTGATGACGCCGGACGGCTACTTCCGCACCGGCGACATCGGCATCATGGACGAGCGCGGCTACTTCAAGATCGTTGACCGCAAGAAGGACATGATCCTGGTCTCGGGCTTCAACGTCTATCCCAACGAGGTCGAGGAAGTGATCGCGAGCCACCCCGGCGTGCTGGAATGCGCCGTGATCGGCATCCCCGACGAGAAGTCGACCGAGGCGGTGAAGGCGTTCGTGGTGAAGAAAGATCCCAACGTCACCGCGCAGGACATCATCGCCTTCGCCGCCACCGAGCTCACCGCCTACAAGGTGCCCAAGCACATCGAGTTCCGCAGCGAGCTGCCCAAGAGCAACGTCGGCAAGATCTTGCGCCGCGAGCTGCGCGACGAGGCGCCGCAGCAGAAGGTCGCCTGATGGCGGCGGCAACGGAGGTCGCGCCGGCGGACATCGTGGCGTTCTGGCGCGAGGCCGGGCCGGCGCGATGGTACGCCAAGGACGAGGCGTTCGACGCCGAGCTGCGGCGGCGCTTCCTTGGCGTGTGGGAGGCCGCGCGCGACGGGCGGCTCGCGTCATGGGAAGACAGCGACGAGGGCACGCTGGCGCTCCTGCTCGTGCTCGACCAGTTCTCGCGCAACATGTTCCGCAACGATGCGCGCGCCTTCTCGGCCGATGCGCAGGCGCGCGCGGTGGCGGAGCGCGCCATCGCCCGCGGCGTCGATCGGCGCATCGAGCCGGCCTTGCGCGCCTTCATGTATCTGCCCTTCGAGCATTCCGAAGCGATGGAGGATCAGGAGCGCAGCGTCGCCCTGTTCCGCGCGATGGGCGACGCCGAGAGCCTGAAATGGGCCGACCTGCATCTCGACATCATCAAGCGCTTCGGCCGCTTCCCCCACCGCAACGCGGTGCTCGGCCGCGCCACCACGCCGGAGGAAGAGGCGTTCCTCGCCGGCGGCGGGTTTTCGGGGTAGCGCAGCGCGCGGGCATGACGAACCGGGGCTCAACCGCCGCCGATCAGCTTTAGCCACGCGTCCTCGGTGAGCACCGTCACGCCGAGCGCGCGCGCCTTGTCGAGTTTCGAGCCGGCCGCCTCGCCCGCCACCACATAGTCGGTCTTCGACGACACCGAGCCGGACACCTTGGCCCCCAGCCGCTCGGCCGACGCCTTGGCCTCGTCGCGGCTGAAGCGCGTCAGCGTGCCGGTGAACACCACCGTCTTGCCGGCCACCGCCGTGTCGGTCTTGACCCGCTCGGCGTCCTCGACGGTGATCTCGGCCAACAGCTCGTCGAGCGCCCGCATGCTGCGCGGCTCGGCGAAGAACTCGACGATGGCATCGGCCACCACGTCGCCGACGCCCTCGATCGCATTGAGGTCGGCATAGGCTTCCGACGTGTTGCCCTCCGGGCTGCGGCCCGCCGCCGCCTGTCCCATCGCGGCCCGGAACGCATCCATGCTGCCATAGTGCCGCGCCAGCAGCTTTGCGTTGCCCTCGCCGACGTGGCGGATGCCGAGCGCAAAGATCACGCGGTGGAGCGCGATATGGCGGCGCTCGTCGATGGCGTTGAACAGGTTCTGCGCCGAGGTGGCGCCCCAGCCCTCGCGCTCGGCCAGCGGCGGGCCTGTCTTTCCGTCGCGCGCTTGCAGCGTAAAAATGTCGGCCGGCGCGCGCACCAGCCCCTCGTCGAAAAACGCCGCGACCTGTTTTTCGCCCAGCCCCTCGATGTCGAAGGCGTTGCGCGAGACGAAATGCTTGAGCCGCTCCACGGCTTGCGCCGGGCAGCTCAAGGTGTTGGTGCAGCGGCGCACCGCCTCACCCTCCTCGCGCACGGCATGGCTGCCGCAGGCCGGGCAAACGCTCGGAAACCGGTAAGGCGCGGCGCCCCTCGGCCGCTTGTCGAGCACGACGCCGACCACCTGCGGGATGACGTCGCCGGCGCGCTGGATCGTCACCGTATCGCCGATACGGATATCCTTGCGCGCGATCTCGTCCTCGTTGTGCAGCGTGGCGTTCTGCACCACCACGCCGCCGACGGTGACGGGGGCGAGCTTGGCCACCGGCGTCAGCGCCCCGGTGCGGCCGACCTGGATGTCGATGGCGTTGAGCACGGTGGTCGCCCGCTCGGCGGCGAACTTGTGCGCGATGGCCCAGCGCGGGCTGCGCGAGACGAAGCCGAGCCGCTCCTGCCAGTCGAGCCGGTCGATCTTGTAGACCACGCCGTCGATGTCGTAGCCGAGGCTCGCGCGCTGCGCCTCGACACCGCGATAATAGTTCAGCACGTC
>JBDHSY010000274.1:0-4830 GCA_039808405.1 Xanthobacteraceae bacterium | reverse complement strand
AGGTAGTCAAGCTCTATTACGACTACGCCAAGGGCGTGGCCAACGGTGCCCTGCTGCCGGGACGCAGCCGGTCGTCGAAACAAAAGCGCGCCAGAAGCTTGCCGTCGCGCGCCAGCACCGTGCCGCCGCCGTCGGCGGTGGCCGCCTCGCCAAGCGCCCAGCCGGCGCGGCCGAGGCGATAGACCGCCTCGTCCGAGCGGGCTTCCAGCCCGAGGCCGGGATGCTCGGTGACGGTTTTGAACGCGATATCCGCCGCTCCGTCACTGCCCGCTGCCGTCAGCGCCCGCGAATAGGGATGGCGCGAGTGCGCCGCCAGCGCCGCGGCGATGGCAAACGCCGGCTGTGGCACCTCGTCCCGGTTGACGAGGCGCGGCTGGCCGAGCGTCAGCGTGCCGGTCTTGTCGAACACCACGGCGTCGATCGTCGCGAGGCGCTCGAGCGCGCTGCCGTCGCGCACCATGACGCCGGCCTCGAACAGCCGCCGCGCCGCCACCACCTGCACCATCGGCACCGCGAGCCCGAGCGCGCAGGGGCAGGTGATGATGAGAACGGCGATGGCGATGGTCAGCGCGCGGTGCCAGTCGCCGCTCACCACCACCCAGCCGATGCAGGTGAAAAGCGCGGTGAGATGCACCACCGGCGCATAGAGCTGCGCGGCGCGGTCGGCGATGCGGCGATAGGCCGAGCGGCCGCCCTCGGCCGCTTCCATCATCCGCATCATCTCGGCGAGGAACGATTCCTTCGCCGCCGCCGTCGCCTCGATGGTCAAGGCGCCGGTGAGATTGAGCGTGCCGGCTTGCAGCTCCGTGCCGGGCAGCGCCGGTTGCGGCAGGCTTTCGCCGGTGACCAGCGCGCAGTCGAGTTCGGACTGTCCCGAGACGACGCGGGCATCGACCGGAACCCGCTCGCCGGCCGCGAGCAGGATGCGCATGCCGGGTGCGATCTCGTCGATCGGCAGATAGTCGCGGCGGCCGTCGTCGCGCACCACCAGTGCGCCGCGCGCCGCCAGCCGCGCCAGTCCCTTGACGGCGGTGCGGGCGCGCTCGCGCATCATGTGGTCGAGCGTGCGCCCGATCAGCAGGAAGAACAGCAGCGTCACCGAGGCGTCGAAATAGGCGTGCGCACCGCCATGGATCGTCTCGTACAGGCTGAGGCCGACGGCGAGCAGCACGCCGATCGAGATCGGCACGTCCATGTTGGTGCGGCCGTGGCGGAGCGCGCGCCAGGCCGAGCGGAAGAACACGCGGCCGGCATAGGCCACCGTCGGCAGCGCGATCAGCGCCGAAATCCAGTGGAACAGGTCGCGCGTCGCCGGCTCGGCGCCCGACCACACCGACACCGACAGCAGCATGATGTTGGCGGCGGCGAAGCCGGCCACCGCCAGCGCGCGCACCAGCTCGGTCTGCGCGTCGTCCTTGTCTTCGCGGCCCACCTCGAACAGATGCGCGTCGTAGCCGATGGCGTTGAGCGCGGCGACGAACGGCGCCGGCGGCGCGTCGTCGCGCCAGCGGATGGTGACGCGGCGGGTGGAGAGGTTGACGCGGGCCTGCACGACGCCGGGCAACGCCGCCAGCGCGGTCTCGACGCTGCGGATGCAGGCGCCGCAATGCACGCCGGGCACCGACAGGTCGGTCTGGCGCACGCCGTCGCCGACGGCATGGCTGGCGAGCCGGACCTCCTCGCGGGCGGTCTCGCGAGCGATCTCGGGGTCGGCGGCCTGCACGGCGAATTCCGCGCCGGGCGCGCAGCAGCTCATGGTGCCAAGTCTCCGCCGCGGCGCAGGCCGCCGCGGCCGTTTACGTTACTCGGTCCACAGCGCGCGGTAGGCGTGCCAGGTGCCGTGGCCGAGCAGGGGATAGACGACGATCAGGCCGAGCAGGCCGGTGGCGAGGCTGACGATGAACAGCGCCAGCACGATGGCGCCCCACACCAGCATCACCGGCAGGTTGTGCCACACCAGCGCCAGGCTGCGGCCCATCGCGGTCAGCGCATCGACCGGCTTGTCGAGCAGCATCGGAATCGACACCACGCTGATGGCGAACGAGAACGCCGCGAACAGCCCGCCGACGGCGGTGCCGACCAGCAGCATGGCCCAGCCGATCGGCGTGGTGAACAGCATGTCGGCGACGTGGTTGAGGCCGGGGAACGGCGTCAGCCCGAAGAACAGCGCGTAGATGATGACGGCGGCCCGCATCCACAGCAGCATCAACAGGCACAACAGCACGCCGGTGAACAGGAGCTGGCCGCCAGAGGCCGGCCGCACGAAGATCATGCGCGACAGCGAGATGCGCTTGCCGGCCGCGAGCCGCCGGCTTTTCTCGTAAAGGCCGACGGCGATCAGCGGGCCGACCACCATGAAGCCGGCAAAGGCCGGAAACAGGATGTAGTCGAGATCGAAGGCAAACAGCCCGAACACGATCGCCGACGACACCAGAAACACCATGATGCCGTAGGCGATGCTCGGCCCCGGCGTGTTCTGGAGGTCGTCCCAGCCCTGCTTCAGCCAGGTGAAGGCGGCGCCGGGGGCGATGCCGCGTTTCCAGCGCTCCTCGCGCGGCAGCGGCGGAACAATGGCGGGGATCGTCGTCATGGTCGGTCTCGCTGGTAAGAAATCGGCTTACTTGAAGCTGCAGGACGATTTGGCCGCGGCGAACAGCCCGCGGTCGCCCGCGCCCTGTCCGGTGCGAACATGCTCGACGCAGTCGGGTTGGGAGGCGATCGCCACATAGACCAGATGATAGTTGGCTGCGGCGACCAGCAACAGTCCGGCGCCGACGGCGCTCCAGACCATGTATCGGACCCTGCGGGGCCGGGTGACGGCGGTATCGGTCATGGCTTCGCTCGCTTGTCGAACAGGTAGAGCGCGAGGATCTTGCGGTCCACCTCGGAAAGTCGACCTTCCCATGTCGGCATGTGGCCCTGGCGTCCCGCCCACAGCGTGTCGAGCAGGGTCTGGCGGTCGCCGCCGTAGATCCACAGCCGGTCGGTCAGGTCGGGGGCGCCGAGCTCCTGGTTGCCCTTGCCGTCCTCGCCGTGACAGGAGGCGCAGTTGGCGGCGAACAGCTCCTTGCCGGCCGCCAGCACGTCGGGCGCGGCGGCCAGCTGCGCGGCGGAATCGGACAGGCTCTGCACGTAGGTGATGACCTTGTCGATGTCGGCGCGCGGCAGCATCTGGTCGCGGCCGAAGGCCGGCATCTGCGCGGTGCGGGTCTCCGGGTGCGCCGAGTTGATGCCGACGCGGACGGTCTCATAGATCGCCTCGGGCGAGCCGCCCCACAGCCACGAATCCGAGGTCAGGTTGGGAAAGCCCTTGCTGCCCCTGGCGTTGAGGCCGTGGCAGGCGGCGCAGTTGTCGCCGAACAGGGTGTGGCCGGTGGCGCGCACCGTGCGCATCAGGCTGGCGTCGGCGAGAATGTCCTTGAAATCCTTGGCCGCGATCTGCGTCGTCCAGGGTTCGCGGCCGGCGACGGCGGCCTTGACCTTCTCGGTGACGATCTCGCGCTGATCGACGCCGAGCAGTCCGCGCGTGTAGGTGGTGCCGAGCGGCCATGTCGGCATCAAGACCCACCAGGTGACGGCGAACAGCACGGTGACGGCGAGGAACAGATAGATCACCTTCGGCACCGGGGAGTTCAACTCCTTGATGCCGTTCCACTCGTGGCCGGTGGTGATCTGCCCGGTGTGGGGATCGCGCTCGATCACGCCCATGGCTTGTCATCCTCGCTGAGCACGGACTTGGCTGCCGTGTCGAAACGCTTCTTGTTGGAGGGCCAGTAGGTGTAGATCAGCACGCCGATCGACAGCGCGATCAGGTAGAACAGCCTGAACGATTTCGAGAAGCCGACGAGAAAATCGTGGGTCATTTGCCAGCCTCCGTGCTTGCCTGCTTGACCGGCGTGTGCGCCACGTCGGTCAGCTTGCCGAGGATCTGCAAGTAGGCGACGAGCGCGTCCATTTCGGTCGGCTCGCCCTGCACGCCGTCGAAGGCGCGCACGTTGGTCGCCTCGCCGTAGCGGCTCTTGACGCCATCGGCCTGCGCCGAATCCGGCGACGCCTGGCCGTAGGCGTCGGCGCGGGCGTTGGCGATCATGTCGTCGCTATAGGGCACGCCGACGGCGCGCATCGCCTTCAGGTCGAGGCTGAGCGTCGAGGTGTCGAGCGTGTTGCGCTTGAGCCAGCGGTAGGCCGGCATCACCGATTCGGGCATGACGTCGCGCGGGTTGTAGAGGTGCGCGACGTGCCACTCGTCGGAATACTTGCCGCCGACGCGGGCGAGATCGGGGCCGGTGCGCTTGGAGCCCCACAGATGCGGGTGGTCGTATTTCGATTCGACCGCCAGCGAGTAGGGTCCGTAACGCTCGACCTCGTCGCGCAGCGTGCGGATCATCTGCGAGTGACAGGCATAGCAACCCTCGCGGATGTAGATGTTGCGGCCGGCCAGTTCGAGCGGCGTGTAGACGCGCATGTCGGGCGCGGCCTCGACCGTCTGGTGGATGGTGAACAACGGCGCGATCTCGACGATGCCGCCGATCGACGCCACGCCGACGATCGCCAGCACGAACGGGATGGTCTTGCGTTCCAGCCGATAGTGAAACCCGAAGAACGACATGGTGCTTTACTCCCCCGGCTGCAGGGCCGGCATGCCGGCGACCACCGGTTCGTCCGGCGTCATGTCGTAGGCGGCTTCCGGCGCGGCGCGGATGGTCATCCAGATGTTGTAGAAGCCGATCGCCGCGCCGAGCAGGAAGAACAGGCCGCCGACGGCGCGGGCGATGTAGTAGGGCCGCATCGCGATCAGGGAATCGACGAAGGAATAGGCCAGCGTGCCGC
>JBDHSY010000273.1:0-4839 GCA_039808405.1 Xanthobacteraceae bacterium | reverse complement strand
GATGGCGCCAAGCATGCCGCCGAGCGCCAGCGAGCCGGTGTCGCCCATGAAGATCGAGGCCGGCGGCGCGTTGAACCACAGAAAGCCGAGCCCCGCGCCGATCAGCGCGCCGCACAGCACCGCTAGCTCGCCGGTGCCGGCGACGTAGTCGATTTGCAGATAGTCGGCGAACACCGCGTTGCCGGCGAGATAGGCGATCATGCCGAACGAGGCGGCGGCGATCATCACCGGCACGATGGCGAGGCCGTCGAGCCCGTCGGTCAGGTTCACCGCGTTGCCGGCGCCGACGATGATGAAGGCGCCGAAGGCGAGGAAGAACCAGCCGAGATCGACGGCGACCTCCTTGAAGAACGGGATCACCAGCGAGGTCGAGAACGGCTCGCGGCCGAGCCAGATGAAGGCGACGCAGGCCAGCGCCGCGATCGCCGCCTCGATCGCCAGCCGCGAGCGGCCGGAGAAGCCGTCGTGGGTCTGCTTCTTCACCTTCAGATAGTCGTCGTAGAAGCCGATCAGGCCGAAGCCGAGCGTCACCGCCAGCACGATCCAGACATAGGGGTTGCTCAGGTTGGCCCACAACAGCGTCGAGACGGCGAGACCCGACAGGATCATCAGGCCGCCCATCGTCGGCGTGCCCTTCTTGGCGATGATGTGCGATTGCGGCCCGTCGCTGCGGATCGGCTGGCCCTTGCCCTGCCGGGCGCGCAGCGCGTCGATGATCCACGGCCCGAACATGAAGACGAACAGGGCGCCGGTCACCACCGCCGCCCCGGTGCGGAAGGTGATGTAGCGGAACACGTTGAGCAGGGGAATCGTGCCTGCGATGTCGATCAGCCAATAGAGCATTGCGTTCGCCTCATGCGGTCGCGCCGTCGCGCGCGGCAAAGCGCTTGTCCAGCGCCGCCACGATGACCTTCATCCGCGAGCCGGCCGAACCCTTGACCATGACGACGTCGCCGGCACGCAGCGCCGCCACCACCTGCGACTCAAGCGCCCCCGCATTGTCGGCATAGCCCCCCCGCCGGTTCGAGGGAAGGGCCTCCCACAGGCGGCGCATCAGCGGGCCGCAGCAGAACACCAGATCGATGCCGTTGCCGGTCACGGCTTCGGCGAGGCCGCGATGCAGGGCGCCGCCGGCCGGTCCCAGTTCGAGCATGTCGCCGAGCACGGCGATGCGGCGGCCCTGCCCTTCGGTCGGCACTTGCCCGAGCACGCCGAGCGCCGCCGCCATCGAGGCCGGGTTGGCGTTGTAGGTCTCGTCGATCACCGTGGCCGTGCCGCCGGCCACCTCGAGAAGACGCCGCGCGCCGCGCCCCGGCTGCGGCACGAGCTGCGACAGCGACAGCGCCGCCAGCGCCAGATCGGCGCCGGCGAGCGCGGCCGCCGCCAGCACCGCCAGCGAATTGACCGCCATGTGGCGGCCGGGCATGCCGAGCTTGTAGGTGACGTCATGATCGAGGATGCGCGCATGCACCGCCGACCCCGCCGGGTGCAGCGCCAGATCGATGAGACGCGCGTCGGCCCGCGCCGCCGCGCCGAAGGCGACCACGCGTTCCGCCCCGGCGGCCTGCGCCTTCTTCTTGAGGCGGGCGAACTGGCCGTTGTCGCGGTTGAGGATGGCGACGCCGCCCGGCTCCAGCCCGGTGAAGATTTCCGCCTTGGCCTCGGCAATGGCCTCGACGGAGCCGAAAAACTCCAGATGCACCGGCTCCACCGTGGTGACGATGGCGACGTGCGGCCGCACCATCTCGACCAGCGGCGTGATCTCGCCGGCATGGTTCATGCCGATCTCGAACACCGCATAGGCGGCATCGCGCGGGCAGCGCGCCAGCGACAGCGGCACGCCCCAGTGGTTGTTGAAGGAGGCGACCGACGCATGGGTTCTGCCTTGCGCCGCCAGAACGTGACGCAGCATCTCCTTGGTCGAGGTTTTACCAACCGAGCCGGTGACGGCGATCACCCGGCCGTCGAGGCGGGCGCGCGCGGCGACCGCCAGCGCGCGCAGGCCGTCGAGCACGTCGGGCACGATCAGCAGCGGCATGTCGGCGGGAAACCCCGCGGCATGCGCCTCGTCCACCACCGCGAGCGCGGCGCCGGCGGCCAGCGCGGCGGCAACGAAATCGTGGCCGTCGTGGACCTCGCCCCGAATCGCGAAATACGCTTCGCCCGGCTTGACCGTGCGGCTGTCGATGGACAGGCCCGTCACGGCCGGCGCCAGCGCCCCGCGCGGCGTGGCGCGCATCGCGCTCGCCATCTCGTCCACCGTCCACAACGGCTCTGTCATGGTTGTCTCGTCCCCAGTGCCGCCCGCGCGGCCTCGCGGTCGTCGAACGGCAGCACGCGACTGCCCACGATCTGCCCGGTCTCGTGGCCCTTGCCGGCGATCAGCAGCACGTCGCCGTCCTGCAAATCGTCAACCGCGACGCGGATCGCCTCGTGACGGTCGCCGATCTCGCGCGCGCCCGGCGCGGCGCCGAGAATGGCGGCGCGGATCGCGCCCGCATCCTCGCTGCGCGGATTGTCGTCGGTGACGATGACGGTGTCGGCGTGTTCGGCGGCAATCGCCCCCATCAGCGGCCGCTTGCCGGGATCGCGGTCGCCGCCGGCGCCGAACACCACGACGAGGCGGCGGCGCGTGTAGGGCCTGAGCGCGGCGAGCGCCTTGGCGAGCGCGTCGGGCTTGTGCGCATAATCGACGAACACCGGAGCGCCACGGCGCGCGCCGACCAGCTCCAGCCGGCCCGGCACGCCGTCGAGGCGTTCGAGCGCGGCCAGCACCTTGTCCGCTTCGCCGCCGGTGGCAATGACGAGACCGGCCGCGACCAGCGCGTTCTCGATCTGGAAGTCGCCGACCAGCGGCAGCCGCAGGGTTCGCGTCTTGCTGCCGTGGACCAAAGTGAGGCGCTGGGCAAAGCCGTCGATCGTCGCATCGACGAGACGGATATCGCGGCCCTCGCGCCCGACCGTCAGCACCCGCAGGCCGCGCTCGCGCGCCACCTCGATCACGCGCGCCGCGTGCGGATGGTCGGCGGCGACGACCGCCGTGCCGCCGGCGGCGACGAGATCGCTGAACAGCCGCAGCTTGGTCGCGAGATAGTGCTCCTCGGTCGGGTGATAATCCATGTGGTCGCGCGACAGGTTGGTGAAGGCGCCGGCTGCGACGCGCACGCCGTCGAGGCGGCGCTGGTCGAGCCCGTGCGAGGACGCTTCAAGCGCGAGATGGGTGACGCCTTCACTGGCAAGCTCGTCGAGCGTGCGGTGAAGCGCGATCGGGTCCGGCGTCGTCAGCGTGCCGTAGGTGCTGCGGGTCGGCGCCACCACGCCGATGGTGCCGAGACTCGCCGCGGCCCGGCCGAGCTGCTGCCAGAGCTGGCGGGCGAACACCGCCACCGAGGTTTTCCCGCTGGTGCCGGTGACGGCGACGATGGTTTCGGGCTGGCGCGGATAGAGCCGCGCGGCAGCGCGCGCCAATGCGGCGCGCGGCTCGGCGAGGCGCACGAACGGCACGGCGAGGTCGGGCACCGCCTCGCGGCCCGCCACCGCCACGGCACCGGCGGCCACCGCCTGCGCGATGAACTTCGCCCCGTCGGTCCGGCTGCCGGCCAGCGCGACGAACACCTCGCCTGGCCGAACGCTGCGGCTGTCGATGGCGAGCCCGGCCACGGGCAACGCCGCCGCCCGCGCCTCCATCGCGCCGTCGTCCCCAAACAGCTCGCGCAGAATCATGGGCTTAACAATCCGGCCGCAACGGCGCTGGAGCGCCACCCATCGTCATGCCCGCACGTGTTGCGGGCATCCACGTCTTCGCAGCCATTCAACAGACAAGACGTGGATGGCCGGGGCAAGCCCGGCCATGACGGAGAATGGATATATGGCTGTCATCCCGTCGGGTCGGATCATGCTCTAGCGTCCGTCCCGCGATGCCGCAAGAATAAGGCGATCCGCAGGCGGAAGGTCCATGCGCGGCTCCAGACCGAGAAGCGGCGCGATGCGCGCGATCACCTTGCCGGCGGTGGGCGCCGCGTTCCAGCCCGAGGTGATGAAGCCATGCGTTTCCGGCAGACCTTTGGGCTCGTCGATCATCACCAGCACCTGATACTTCGGATCGTCGGCCGGCAGCACCGCAGTGAACGAGTTGAGCACCCGCTTCTTGGCGTAGCGGCCGTTGATGACCTTCTCGGCGGTGCCGGTCTTGCCGCCGATATAGTAGCCCTTGACGTCGGCCTTGCGCGCGGTGCCGACCTCGGCGTTGAGCCGCATCAAAAAGCGCATCTTGTCGCTGGTCTCCTGCCGGATGACCCGCTTGGCCAGCGTCTTCGCCTCCTCCTCGGTGCGGCGCAGGAAGGTCGGTGGAATGAGGTAGCCGCCGTTGACCAGCGCGTCGATGCCCATCACGGCCTGCAACGGCGCGACCGACAGGCCGTGGCCGAACGAGATGGTCACGGTGTTGAGTTCGCCCCAGCGCCGCGGCACCAGCGGCGCGGTGCTTTCCGGCAGTTCGGTGCGCAGCCGCTCGAGCTGCCCCATCTTCTTCAGGAACGCCTTGTGCGCCTCCACCCCCATCGACAACGCAATGCGCGCCGCGCCGATGTTGGAGGAATAGGTGAACACCTCCTTGGTGGTCAGCGCCCGGCCCATCGGATGGTCGTCGTGGATCTTGAAGCGGCCGTAACGCAGCGGCCCGCGCGCATCCCATAGCGAGTTGAGCGTCGCCTTGCCGGAATCCAGCGCCATCGCCAGCGTGAACGCCTTGAAGGTCGAGCCCATTTCGTAGACGCCGGTGGTCAGGCGGTTGATGCGGTCGGGGTCGTGGGCTTCCTTCGGGTTGTTGGGGTCGAAGTC
>JBDHSY010000272.1:0-4858 GCA_039808405.1 Xanthobacteraceae bacterium | reverse complement strand
CGGTGCAATCCGCTCCAGCGCGGACAGGCTGTCGATGGCAAGCCGCTGCGGTTCGAATTCGGCGACCAGTTCGCGGATCATCAGCAGATGGTCGGGCAGGCTCTGCGCTTCGGGATAGAGGCAGATGACCTTGAGAAGCCCGTCCCTTTCCATCGTCTCGAAATCGACGCCCCAGCTGCGCGCATTGCGGAAAAGCTGCCCCCGGCTTTCCTCGTAGCCGACCAGCAGCGCCCGTTCGCCCGCCGCCACGCCGCCGGCAAGGAAATGGGTCGCCAGCAGGGTCTTGCCGGTTCCGGTCGCGCCGCTGACAAGCGTGACGCTGTCCCGGAAAAAGCCGCCGCTCGTCATCGCGTCGAGCTCGGGATTTCCGCTCGTGACGCGCTTGGTGCCGGACTGTTGTTCGAGGCGCAACGACGACAGCGGAACGGCGACCATGCCATGCTCGCTGACGAGCGTGAATGGCACCTCGCCTTCGACATGCCGGCTTCCCCGCATCTTCAGCACCTCGATGGTGCGCCGGCGACGCTCGCGGTCGAGGGCGTTACGGAGAATGACGACGTTGTCGGCGACGAACTCCTCGATCCGATGCCGGGATATCTCTCCGTACTCGCTGTTGCGCTCCGCTGTCATGAGAACGGTCAGGCCCTCCCGCTTCAGCGCCGCGGCGATGCGCAACAGTTCGCGCCGGACCAGGGCCTGATCGGCGATGAAGTGGTCGAAAAGCTGGGTGATCGAATCGAGGACGATGCGCTTGGCCTTCGCGCTTCTGGTGGCGTGCAGGATGCGGGTCAGCAGGCCGGCCAGGTCGAAATCGCCCACCACGATCTCATCGGAATCGCTCGGGCTGGCGTCGACGAAGACCAGCTTGCTCATGCCGCGCCACCGCCGGATGTCCCAGCCGAAGCTCGCCATGTTGACCTCGATCTCCTCCGGCGATTCCTCGAAGGTGACAAAGACCCCGGGCTCGTCGCGTTCGGTGATGCCGTGGGCGAGGAACTGGGTCGCGAAAACCGTCTTGCCGCTGCCGGGCGTGCCGCCGACGATGGTGGTGCGGCCACGCGGCAGCCCGCCCATGACCAGATCGTCGAACGCCTCGACGCCGGTTTTCACGCGCTCGAGGATCGGATCGGCAGGGGGTTCTGTCGTCGCTGCGGTCATCGGGCGCTGTCCTTCCTGTCATAGCCGAAATAGGCGAGCACCTCGGTCAGGTTGCCGATGTCGCCGATCAGACGGCGCGGCGGATCGATCGAGTCATCGGAGAGCGTCGGGGTCGCGACGATGCCGGCCTGCTCGGCGTCCTCCGGCCTTGCCAGAATATCGATGACCTCGATCTGGAGCGCTCCCTCCAAGGCCTTGATAAGGCGCAGCCTGTTGGCGAGCGCGCGCCGCGCCCCCGGCGTCTCGCCGGCGATGTAGAGGCGCAACGGCGGATGGCCGCTGCCATTGGGATCGGATCGCAATGCTGTGCTCACGGAAAGTGCCTGTATGCCGGTAATCGCCAACACTCCGCATGGCGGAAGCACGCCGTCGCGACATCACACGCGTCGACACCTCGCTCCCTCCAAGAGTTCGCGCACGTCCCGTCTGGCGAGTAGTGACGCGCTGTCATGGGCGGTCAGACCCGACCAGCGCTTTCTGTTGACTTGTAGACATAAACGACGTTTACGTCTGTCCACTAGTGAACGTTTCTCTCGCTCCCGCACCAGATATCTGGCCATCGAGGGCTTTGGGGGTCGACCATGACATCCGCCAGGACGGAAAACTCCGATTCGATCGGCAACAATCTGCTGCGCGCCCTCAGAACGGACGATTGGGCCATTCTCGAGCCGAAGCTGGAAGAGTGGTCGGCGCCCACGGGTACGGTTCTGCATCAGCCGGGCGATACCGTGCGCTCCGCCTTCTTCCCGTGCGGCTCCAGCCTGATTTCCTATCTGGTCGTGTTTGAGGATGGCCGCGCGATCGAGACGGCGCTGGTGGGCCGCGAGGGTGCGATCGGCGGCATTGTCAGCCATGGACGGCTCCCCGCCTTTTCCCGCGCGGAGATCCAGCGCGGCGGATCGTTCTTTCGCATCGACCTCCATCATCTGGAGGAGGCCAAGACCCGATCGCTGACGCTCCGCCATCTGTTCGCGCGCTATGCAGACTGTCTGATGGCGCAGGTCTTTCAGTCGGTGGCATGCAACGCCGCGCACTCGATCGAACAGCGCACGGCCAAATGGCTGATTGCGGCCGCCGAACGCTCGGGGACCGACGATTTGACGCTCACGCAGGAGCAGCTCGCGGCGATGCTGGGCGTCGGGCGCAGCTATCTCAGCCGGGTGATCCACGATCTCAGGGATCGCGGGGTGATCGAAACACGGCGCGGCCGAATTCGCGTGTGCGAGCCGCACGGGCTTCGCGCGCTGGCCTGCGAGTGCAACACCGCCGTCAGCCAGCATTTCGACGACGTCCTGAAGGGCGTCTACCCGGCGGAGGAAAACGACCTCGCGGAGACCGCCCGCGCGCACGGCCGCGTGCGCGGCTGAAGCGTCCGGCGTCTTGCGCGTCAGCCCACCGACGCGCCCGCCTTCGCCCGCCTGATTCCAAGCGCCAGAATGCGGTGCAGCAAATCCGGGTAGCTGAGCCCGTCATGGCGAGCCGCCTTGGCGAATTCCTGGCTTTCCGCTATTTCGGGATTGGGATTTGCTTCGATGAAATACGGCGTTCCGTCGGGCGAGAGGCGAAAGTCGATGCGCGCGTATCCATCGAGCCCCAGCGTCCGGTAGATCCGCTTCGCCGTTCGCTGAATGCGGGCGGACAGCTCCGGCCCCAGATCCTCGGCCGGGCCGTCGGCGATTCCGACGCGCTCCTGATAGCTGGTATCGTGCTTGACCTTCTCGGTCGCGATGTGCCGGGCGCCGCTCATGGTGCCGAACTTCAGCTCCCATACCGGCAGCGCCCTCAGCCGATTGTTGCCGAGCACGCTTACATACAGTTCACGCCCCTCGATGAACTGCTCGGCGATAGCGGCGGTTTCGATCCGCTCGTGGATGAAGGCCACGCGCTCGGCGAGCTTCTCGTCGGTATCGACGACGGATGCCTGCGAGATGCCGTGCGAGCCGTCCTCGTTCAGGCTTTTGACGATCAGCGGCAGCGCCAGGCGCGGCGGCCGCCTGACCTTGCGCCGCATCGGAAACACGGCGAACGCCGGGACCGCGATCCGGCGATGGTGCACCAGCATCTTCGACAGGTCCTTGCCGCGCGCCAGCACCAGTCCGCGCGGATTGCAGCCCGTGTACGGCACCTTCATCAGTTCGAGGAAGCTTGCAATGTGCTGGTCGTACGCGGTCTGATAGTGAAACTCCTCCAGCAGCGTGAACACGACGTGCGGCTTGAAATTCTCGATCTCGTCGCGGACGGACCTGATCTCCTCCTGCACGCCGAGCGGATGAACGTCATGGCCCGCGGCGCGCAACGTCGTTACGACGTCGTATTCCGTTTTCCATTTGTTGATCTCCTGCGCGGTGTACCCCTCGGCCGAATCCGGCGGCACGAAGTCCGGATGCATGAGCACGAGGATCCGCAGGCGTCTCACAGCGCGATCCATTTCCGTCGCGACGGGCCGAACAGCGCGTGCATCGTCTTGGCGGTCAACAACACGGTGAAGTCCGCCACCAGCTGCCGCTCGGACCCGACGGCACGCAGATTGAGTTCGCGGCAGCGCGAGATCATGTCGTCCAGGACCGCATCGAGCGTGAGCTGGTTCTCGCCGGTCCACCGCGCGACCAGTTGCCGGATGTGCGCACGATGCCGCCGAATGAAACGCGATGCCGGTTGCGCCCGCGCGTGCCGGGGGTCGGCGGAAAACAGCCGGCACAGATCGCGGTCGTATGTCTTCGGCGGCGTGAAGGCGTAGTAGGCCTGCTTTTTCCGGTAGTGCTCGCCAAGCGTTTGACCGAGCTCGGCCAGGGGCTCGACGCGCTCGCGCGTCGTCAGGACCGGCCGTTCGCCGGCAATCTCGCCCATCAGCTCATCGACATATTCGAGCTTCTTCAGCGCCGGCCAGTCGGCATAGCGGCTCCGCCAGTTCGACCGCGGCCGCAGCCACACGGCAAAGGTTTCGGCAAAATCCTCGTCCGGATGGCTCTGCGCGTACCAGAGCCGCAGATGCTGGACATAACGCCGGCTTGCCGGATTGGGCCGGTAGTAGCGCGGGTATCGTTTGGATGACAGGCCGAACAGCTGCTGCCAGCGCCGGCGACGCTGCAACCGGTAGGCGTGCTGCATTGTATGGCCGGCCTCATGACGGAGAATGGCCATGCATTCGGACCAGGTGCCGCCTTCGACCTCGAGCATCATCTTCCGCTCGATCTTCATCAAGCGCGGATGGGCGAGGTAAAAGGGGATGGCGATGCCGGGCGTGTTTGCCGGGCTGAACCATTCGCTCGAGATCCATGCATGCGGCCGCAGCAGGATGCCCCGCTCCTCGAGCTCCTCGTGCAGGGTCGCGAGGCAATCCTCGAGCCAGGTGCCTTTGACGCCAACCTTCAGACTGCTGAGGCGACGCCCCAGCAATTCCTCATCCGATAGATCTTCCCAGGCGTATTTTCGCATGACACGGGATTTCTGCGGTCACGGCACGTCGAAACGCGGATGGTGTCACAAAAAAACTCCGGCGTCAGTCCGCGGCGCCGTCGTCGTCGCGGTTGAACAGCCCGAACTGGGCCGGGTCGCGCGCAGGCTCTGCCAGGCCGAGATGGCGGAAGGCATGCGGCGTCAGCAGCCGCCCGCGCGGCGTGCGTTGCAGGTAGCCGCACTGGATCAGGTACGGCTCGATGATGTCCTCGATGGCGTCGCGCGGCTCCGACAGCGCCGCCGC
>JBDHSY010000271.1:0-4860 GCA_039808405.1 Xanthobacteraceae bacterium | reverse complement strand
CCGCTCACCGCGCCGCGCCCCGCGGCGGCGCTGGCCGCCCTCGCCCTGACCTCGTGGCGCCACCTTCATCCGCCACCCGGACTGCTGCCGCCGCGCGTCCTGCGCAAGGTCGACATCGCCCCCGGCGTGACGCTCTACGAGGGCCGGACCTGACGCGATCTCCATCTTGTTCCGGCCACGCCTCGTCATGGAACTTTTTTCGCGGACGCGCCTTGGTTAGCGCGCAACGCGCACCACAACCCGGGAGATCGTTATGGAAAACGCAGGCGTGGGCTGGATCGCGGCCATCATCATCGGCGGCATCGCCGGCTGGCTCGCCAAACAGTTCATGAACACCGAGACCGGCCTCGTCATGAACATCGTGCTCGGCATCGTCGGCGCGGCGGTGGCCAGCGCCCTGATGGGCCTGATCGGCATCTCGTTTGCCGGCTGGATCGGCTACCTGATCGCGGGCTTCATCGGCGCCTGCATCCTCATCGCCATCGGCCGCATGGTCACCGGGCGATAGCGCCTGGCGCCGCCGCAACCGCGCGGCCGCCCCCCCGTTTCGGGGGGCGCCGCCACGGCGCGACGACGGGCGGGATTTACGCCGCGTTAACCCTGACCCCTCTAGGTTTGCATGTACCGAAGCTCGCGACCCGTGAGATCATGGCTGCGTTGGCACAACAGCGACCCGCCCTGCCGGCGGCGGAGGAACGACGGCGCTTTCAGCGGGTGAAGGTTCACCTGCTGGGCCGTTACATGTTGCCAGACCGTCGCGAGTATCCCTGCCAGATCGTCAACATGTCGCCGGGCGGTGTGGCGCTGCTCGGCCAGGGCGTCGGCCGCATCGGCGATCGCGTCGTCGCCTATATCGATCACATCGGCCGCGTCGAAGGCAACATCACCCGCCTGATCGACAACGGCTTCGCCATGACGGTGGGCGCAACGCCGCGCAAGCGCGACAAGCTGGCCGCCCAGCTCACCTGGCTCGCCAACCGCGACATCCTCAATCTGCCGGAAGACCGCCGCCACGAGCGCTTCGTGCCGCGCAACCCGCAAGCGTGGCTCAAGTTCGACGGCGGCCCCGAACTGCCCTGCCGCATCATCGACGTGTCGCAGTCGGGCGCGGCGATCGCCGCCAACTATCGTCCGGCGGTCGGCACTCCGGTCACGCTCGGCGTCGTGCCGGCGCGCGTGGTGCGCCACCTCGACGAAGGCTTCGCTCTCGAATTCCTTCACGTCCAGTTGGCCGACGCACTCGAGAACAACGTCACCGCCAGGTAAACGCCGCAGGCGTTTCCGCGAAGCCCCGGTGCCGTCCCGCTCGGCCTCCCGCTTGCGACCTCCCGCATCGAGCGCGGTTAACGCGCGCACAGCGCGCGCGCCGCAAAGGCGCGCCACGCAACGCATCAAATCTTAACGGCGCAAACGGCGCGCAGCGCAGCGACCCTCCACGCATCGCCGCATGGTTGCGCGTTCGTTACATCGTCCCATCGCATTTGAATCGACTTCGCTTCAATTGCCGCGCGCGGACTTAGCGGCGGTGCAAAGCGTTTGTGCAAATGATGGCCCCAACAAGAAAAACGGGGGCTACAATGTTCGGATATCAGGGACGGGGGTTGGTCGTGACAATTGCCGCGATGCTGATCGGCATCGCGGGTTCGGCGGGCGCCGCGGAGCGCGCGCTCTATGCCAGCATCGGCGACGCCAGCCGCGCGCCGATCGGTTACGTCGAGTTCTGCGCCGATCATCCGGCCGACTGCGCGTCAGCGCCGAGCGAGCCGCGCGACATCGTGCTGACGAAATCGGCGTGGGACGACCTCGTGCGCGTCAACGCCTGGGTCAACGATCACGTCAAGCCGATGACCGATCTCGAACACTGGGGCGTGGTCGAGAAATGGTCGTATCCGACCGACGGCTACGGCGACTGCGAGGATTACGTTCTGCTCAAGCGCAAGATGCTGATCGATGCCGGCTGGCCGCGCCAGGCGCTGTTGATCACCGTGGTGCGCGACAAGCAGGGCGACGGCCACGCCGTGCTCACGGTGAAAACCAACAAGGGCGAGTTCGTGCTCGATAACCAGAACGAGCAGATCCTGCCGTGGACGGAGACGGGATATCGCTTCATCAAACGCCAGTCGCAGTCCGACGCCAATGCGTGGGTCTCGCTCGGCGTCAACCACCCGGCGCTCGCCACCGCGACCGCCAGCGGGCACTAGCGGAGACTATCGTCGAGAGGACTACGCGGGCCGGTCGCTCCCACCCCTCCCCGTCCCTGACCGGACCGCGCGCGGCCAGCTCTTTCCCCGGGAGCTGGCCGCATCTTTTTCCGGCGGGACGGGTTTCCGGCAGGCGCGGCGCGCTCAGCCGATCTGCTTCAGCCCGGCGCGGAAGCGACGCCCGTTCTGGACATAGTGCGCGGCGCCGGCGAACAGCATGGCGGACGCTTCGGGATCCAGCGTGCGCACCACGCGCGCCGGCGCGCCGAGCACCAGCGAATAGTCGGGAAAGGCCTTGCCCTCGGTGACGATGGCGCCGGCCCCGATCACGCAGTTCTTGCCGATGCGCGCCCCGTTCATCACGGTCGCGCCCATGCCGATCAGCGCGCGGTCCTCGATGGTGCAGCCGTGCAGGATCACGTTGTGGCCGACGGTGCAGTTCCTGCCGACGGTCAGCGGAAAGCCTTCGTCGGTGTGCAGCGTGCAGTTGTCCTGCACGTTGGAGCCCTCGCCGATCTCGATCAGCTCGGTATCGCCGCGCAGCACCGCGTTGAACCAGATGCTGACGTCGCGGTGGAGCCGCACCTTGCCGATCACGCGCGCGCTGTCGGCAATGAAACAGTCGCCGTCGGCCGGCAGTTCGGGGGCAAGCCCGTCGAGTGAATAGATCGCCATCGAGAATCTCCTTGTCCGCCGCACTGTCGCACGACTTGGCCGGCGATGGCGAGCGGCGCCTTACGCGATCAATCCCGCCGCCTCGAGCACGGCGATCACCGCGGTGCCCGACATCATGCTCCAGAACCCGACGATGACGGTGGAGAGCATGACGAACTGCACCCGGCGCGGGCCGTGGCCGTCGTCGCGCAGGATATTGCGCATGATGATGAAGGGCGCCGCGAACACCAGGAACGGCACCGCCGCCAGCGCCCGCGCCACCCGCCGCTCCTCGAGCAGGCTGAAGCCGGCCGGGCGGTCGGCCAGCGCCTGATAGCCGGACACCAGCATGCCGGCGAGCGCGAAGCCGAGCGCCAGCGACAGGAACGAATGCAGGGCGGAGGCGGACATCGGGCGGTTCCGGCAAACCTGACGGGAGCCCTACACTGGCAAACGCGGCCGCCGGCCGCCATGCCATCGTTAATATAAAGTTAACGCGGGGGCGGCATCCCATGAGCTATTGCGTCAGAACGGCGCCGGTCCGACTCTCATTGGGGGTACGACGATGACGACGATCCTCGCACTGTTCAGCAACGACACGTTTCATCTGTGCTACTCGATCATGGGGGCCGCCCTTATGCTGCTTCCCATGCTCGGGCTGTCCCGATGGTATCACGCAAGCATGCGCAGGACGGCGGGAGGGCGCGCCGCTGTGGAGAGGCAGAGGGCGATTGGCCCCTATGCCCGGGAGTTGGGCGCGGGCCTCAACCTCGGGCGCGCCCTGACGCGCGGCCGGTACGGCGGCGCGGCGCAGGCGATCTACAAGCGAGCCTTGCTGTTCACGGCGGTCTGGATTGCGGTTGTGACCGTCTGGTGGGGTCTTCTGATCTGGGCTGACGAGATGAACAAGGTGCCCGCCGGATAGCTGTGGCCCGTGGCGGCCCATGGAGGCCAATGGCGCCGCCTTGCGCTGCCATCCCGACGACGGCGATCGCCGCATGCCAAACGAAAAGTTAACGCACGCGGGCGACATACTGACGACCGATTCGACGCAGCATCGGCGCAGCGCCTCGAAGAGAGGGGAGAACCCTCGCTTGCGCGGCGCGATGCCGTGCCGGTCCGCCCGAAAGATCGCCGCCCGCATGCGAGTGTTCCACCCGTCATGACCGCGTTGTCCGCCACCCTGAACCGCCGCCGCAGCGCCCGGCGGCGCGCCGCCCGCCAGCGGCCCGCGGCGCCGCTCGTGCCGCTCACCCTTGCGCTCTGCATCGCCGTCTCGGCGGTCGCGCTGGTGACGTATCTCTTGTGGCCGACCTGGACCACGCCGCGCGCCGGCGACCCCGGCGATCCGGGCGAACTGCCGGTCAGCGTCGGCGCGACGCTGTTCAACGTCCCGACCTACGCGCTGCGCCGCAACGTGCAAAAGCATTCCGGGCGGCAGGAGCGCATCGACCTCGATTTCGCCTATCCCTCGCTCGGCCCGCCGCCGACGCCGCAGCGCGCCGACGTGGCGGGGGCCGACGCGGCGGTGCCGGCCATCGACGTCCTGTTCCTGTCGATCGCGGTCGGCGACGACACGGTGTCGCCGGACGAGCGGTTGCGGACCATCTACCCGCGCTATCTCGATGCCGCAGCCCCGGCGCGGCCCGACGAACTGAGCGTCACCCCGTTCCGCGACGGCACGCCGTACGCGGGCGAAGACCTTGCCGTCGCCGCGGCCCCGGCGCTGGTCGCGCGCTGCACGCGCGATGCCGCAACGCCCGGCATGTGCATGAGCGAGCGCCGCATCGGCGGCGCCGACCTGACCTTCCGCTTTCCCCGAAAATGGCTGGCGCACTGGCAGGACGTCGCCGAAACGACGGAGCGGCTCGTTGCGCGCCTGCACCGCGCGCCGGGCTGAGGCGCGGTGGCAACCTCAGCCGTTGTCGGCCAGGTCTTCTTCCAGGATCGCCATCTGGAACTGGAAGGAGCGGTCGTCGTCCTCGTCATCGACGAACAGCACGCC
>JBDHSY010000270.1:0-4866 GCA_039808405.1 Xanthobacteraceae bacterium | reverse complement strand
GGTCCGCCGAGATCGCGGTGAGATGATGGATGCCGGTCAGTTGCATTGCGTTGGTCTCCATCGCTGCGAGCGACCCATTCACCCGCCGTGGCGGTTTGCGCCCGACGACGTTACGACAAAAACACTCTGGCGACATCCGGCGACGGGGAAGGAAAGATGACGGCGGCCACGCCGCCCGGCCGCGACGACGATGATAAAGAAAGCCGCGCGCCGGTCGCGGCGTCCTGTACTATTTTCGCGCGATCGCGCTCTGCGCCACCAGCCGTGACAATTGCACCACAAGCTTGCGCAACTGTTCGTTCTCTGCGCGAACCCGCGCCACCTCGTCGGGGGTTACACAGGCGATGGGCTCGTCCGGGCGATCTCGCCGGGGGCGGGGCGGATAGATGGCGGCCGACATCGAAAGCGTCCCCCAATCGGTCGACGGGTGCGCAGCGCAGGCGCGAATCATCGGAGGACAGCATGCTGCGGAACACCGGCAAAAGTTTGTGCGACCGTTCGTTAGTGCCACTCGAACTCTACAGCCCAATCGTGTATTCGGGAACCGTGGCCGACGCTTGCCGCCATGCCGGCGCGGGCTGCAAAGGATCGGACGACACATGACCACGCTTTTCGTGACGCATGATGCCTGCCTGCAGCACCTGATGCCGCCCGGCCATCCCGAGCGGCCGGCACGCCTTGCCGCGATCAACGAGACGTTGGGTGGCGCGGATTTCTCGGCCCTCGTGCGAGCCGAGGCACCCGAGGGAACGCTGGAGGCGGTCCGGCTGTGCCACAGCGAGCACTACGTCGAGGAACTGCGCTACATCGCGCCGAAGGAAGGTTTTGCCTTCATCGACGCCGACACCTCGATGTCGCCCGGAAGCTGGGAGGCGATGCTGCGCTCCGTCGGCGGCGCGGTCGCAGCGGTCGATGCGGTGCTTGGCCGCGCCGCCGACAATGCCTTCGTCGCGGTGCGCCCGCCCGGCCACCACGCCGAGATCGCCCACCCGATGGGATTCTGCTTCTTCGACAACGCCGCCATCGCCGCGCGCCACGCCCAGCGCAGCCATGGCATCGGCCGCGTCGCCATCGTCGATTTCGACGTCCACCACGGCAACGGCACGCAGGACATCTTCTGGGCCGATCCCACCGTGATGTATTGCTCCACCCACGAGATGCCGCTGTTTCCCGGAACCGGCGCCCGCTCCGAGCGCGGCGAGCACGACACCGTCGTCAACGCGCCGCTGCGCTCGGGCGACGGCGGCGAGCAATTCCGCGCCGCGTTCGAGGACACGATCTTGCCGCGGCTGCGCGGCTTCTCGCCCGAACTGATCGTGATCTCGGCCGGCTTCGATGCCCACCGCAACGACCCGCTCGCCAACCTCAACCTCGGCGCGGAGGATTTTGCCTGGGTGACGCGCAAGTTGATGGACACCGCCGGGGCCTGCGCCGACAGCCGGATCGTCTCGGTGCTGGAAGGCGGATACGACCTCGACGGGCTCAAGGAGTCGGTCGCGGCCCATGTCGGCGCGCTGATGCACGGTTGACAACAGCCGCCGTTCGCCGCCAAACAGCCGGCGACCATCGAGCCAACCGGAGAGCAGCCATGGCCGAGAGCACCTACGCCGACGTCAAGAAGCTGAGCTTCGAGCGCGCTCTCGAGGAGCTGGAGTCGATCGTCAAGCGGCTCGAGGACGGCAAGGTTCCGCTGGAGGAGTCGGTTGCGATCTACGAGCGCGGCGAGGCGCTCAAGCGCCGCTGCGAGGACCTGCTGCGGCAGGCCGAAGCGCGCGTCGACAAGATCACCACCGGCGCCGCCGGCGAGGCCACCGGCACCGAGCCGCTCGACGTCCCGTAGCGGCCCGCGCACCGGCTCACAACCGGACGCAGGGCAACGGAAACCGAGGCGGCGTCATCCACCGGCAATCGAGGCTGAAAGTGCGGATCGCGCGGCGCCACGTCATCTTCCTGCAAGGCTACGATCCGCGCGGGCGCGCCGCCTATTACCGCATGTTCCGCGGCGAGCTGCGCAAGTTCGGCGCGCTTTACGGGCTCGCGCCGCGCATCGGCCGGCCGAACATCTCCCCCGACGACCTCATCGCATCGTGGACCATCGACACCGAGGGCGAAGGCTGGCGCACGCACACTACCTACGACTTCCTGCGCTGGGAGGACCTGGTGCAGCGCGACCGCGACGTGCCGGCCTGGCGCACCATTCCGCACGCGCTCGCGATCTACGGCTGGCTGATCCTCCGCGGCGTCCTGTTCCGCTTCATCAAGGCGCACTGGCGGTTCGCGGCGTTCATCAGCTACCCCTATGTCGCGCTGCTGGCCGAAATCCTGGTTGCAGCCGGCATCGGCCTTGCCGTGCATGGCGCGCTGGCGGCGCTCGGCCTGCCCGGCCTCGTCTCGGCCGCCCTCGCCGTCGCGGCGTTCGCCGGCACGCTGGCCGGCCTCGTCGTCAAGGGCGAGCCTTACACCTACATGCTCTATTTGATGGCCGACACCATCTTCACCTACCAGTTCGCCCGTGGCCGGCGCCCCGACTGGGACGCGCGCGTCGAGCGTTTCGCCCGCCACCTCGCCGACGTGGCCCGCGACACCGACGCCGACGAACTGGTCGTCGTCGGCCACAGCTCGGGCTCGTTCCTCGGCGTCGAGATGATCGCGCGCGCGCTCGAGATCGACCCCGATCTCGGCCGCCGTCATGCCCGCATCGCGTTCCTCACCGTCGGCGGCAACCTGCCGATCGTCGGCTTTCTGCCGCCCGCCCAGGCGTTCCGCGACCGTCTCGGCCGCCTCGCGGTCGAGCCGTCGATCGACTGGATCGACTGCCAGTCGCGCAAGGACGTGATGAACTTCTTCGCCTTCGATCCGATTGCCGGGCATGACCTCGATGTCGGCGCGGCGCGCCGCAACCCGCGCGTGGCGATCGTCCGGCTGCGCGACCTCATCGCGCCGGCGCGCTACAACCTGTTCCGCTGGCAGTTCTTCCGCGTCCACTTCCAGTTCGTGATGGCCAACGACCGCGCCAACGCCTACGACTTTCTCATGATCGTGTGCGGGCCGCTGTCGCTGACCGCCCGCATGGCGCAGCCCGAGCTGGCGCTGGCGATCGCGACGGGCGACGAGGCTGCCCGCGCGGCGGCCTGGAAGGCGCTGGAGGCGCCGGCTTCGGCAGCGATCGGGGCGCCATAAACGTCCAGCGGGTTGCAACGCTTCGGCCGCTCGCGCGTTACCATCCTGGCCTGTGGTGGAACCGCTCCCATGATCCTTCGTTCGAACCCCAGTCCCGGCCCCCGTCTTCGCCCCTGTGACAGCCCTTGGCGCGGCCGGCTTTTGTGGTGTAGAGACGGCTCAAAGACCGTTCGCGGGGCCGCCCCCATCATCGCAACGCCTAGCCAAGTGCCTGGAATTGTGGGGGATTATCGGCTGGCCGAGATCATCGGAAGGCACCCCCTGTCTCCAGGGGTGAACCTGAATATATTCTAGGCTACAAACAGGACAGATTAGTCCGGGCTCGGGAGGCTCCGTCGTCTTGGCCGAAGTTGAAGGCGCGACGCGCTGGCGCAGCGGCCCGAGGAGCTTGAAGAACTGGAAACGACCGTGACACAGAGCAGCAAGACACCCCTTCTCGACACCATCCGGACCCCGGAGGACCTGCGGCGTCTGCCGGTCTCGCAGCTCCGCCAGGTGGCCGACGAGTTGCGGCAGGAAACCATCGACGCCGTCTCGGTGACCGGCGGGCATTTCGGTGCCGGGCTCGGCGTGGTCGAGCTGACGACGGCGATCCACTACGTGTTCGACACCCCGCGCGACCGCCTGATCTGGGACGTCGGCCATCAGGCCTACCCGCACAAGATCCTCACCGGCCGCCGCGACCGCATCCGCACGCTGCGCACCGGCGGCGGGCTGTCCGGCTTCACGCGCCGCTCGGAGAGCGACTACGACCCGTTCGGCGCCGCGCACTCCTCGACCTCGATCTCCGCCGGCCTCGGCATGGCGGTGGCGCGCGACCTGTCCGGGGCCAAGAACAACGTCATCGCCGTGATCGGCGACGGCGCGATGTCGGCCGGCATGGCCTACGAGGCGATGAACAACGCCGGCGCCATGAACTCGCGCCTGATCGTCATCCTCAACGACAACGACATGTCGATCGCCCCGCCGGTCGGCGCGATGTCGGCCTATCTGTCGCGACTCTATTCCGGAAAGACCTACCGCACGCTGCGGGAGGCCGGAAAGCAGCTCAGCAAGCACCTGCCGAAGGTGATCGCCGACCGCGCCAATCGCGCCGAGGAGTATTCGCGCGGCTTCATGGTCGGCGGCGGCACGCTGTTCGAGGAGCTGGGCTTCTATTACGTCGGGCCGATCGACGGCCACAACCTCGACCACCTGCTGCCGGTCCTGAAGAACGTCCGCGACATGGAGAACGGCCCGATCCTCGTTCACGTCGTGACGCAGAAGGGCAAGGGCTATCCGCCGGCGGAAGCCTCCGCCGACAAGTATCACGCCGTGGTCAAGTTCGACGTCGCGACCGGCACCCAGGCAAAGGCCAAGCCCAACGCGCCGGCCTACCAGAACGTGTTCGGCCAGAGCCTCGCCAAGGAGGCCGCCAAGGACGACAGGATCGTCGGCATCACCGCCGCGATGCCGTCCGGCACCGGCATCGACATCTTCGCAAAAGCCTTCCCGGATCGCGCCTTCGACGTCGGCATCGCCGAGCAGCACGCGGTGACGTTCGCCGCCGGCCTCGCCACCGAGGGCTACAAGCCGTTCTGCGCCATCTATTCGACCTTCCTGCAGCGCGGCTACGATCAGGTCGTCCATGACGTGGCGATCCAGGGTCTGCCGGTGCGCTTCGCCATCGACCGCGCCGGCCTGGTC
>JBDHSY010000269.1:0-4872 GCA_039808405.1 Xanthobacteraceae bacterium | reverse complement strand
CGTCTGCTGCAACGTCAGCAACTCGAACAATTCGTCCATGGTGCCGAAGCCGCCGGGGAAAACCGCCAGCGCATTGGCGCGCATCGCCAGATGCATCTTGCGCATCGCGAAGTAATGAAACCGGAAGTTCAATTCCGGCGTGATGTAGGGATTGGGCGCCTGCTCGTGCGGCAGCGTGATGTTGAAGCCGATGCTCGGCGCGCCGACATCGGCGGCGCCGCGGTTGGCCGCCTCCATGATGCCGGGCCCGCCGCCGGTGGCGACGACGTTGTCGCGCCAGCGATGGCGCGGCGCAAAGGCACCGCCGCGCTCCGAGGCGATGCGGGCGAACTCGCGCGCGACCCGGTAGAATTCGGACTGGCGCTCGGCCCGCGCCGCCACCGCCTTGTCGGCGTCCGTCTTGGCCGCGGCCAGCGCGGCCTCGGCCTGCTCGGGCGACGGGATGCGGGCGCCGCCGAACAGGATGACGGTCGAGCGGATGCCCCAGTCGCGCAGCGCCAGTTCGGCCTTGCCGTATTCGAGCGCGAAGCGGATCGCCCGCATCTCGTCGCGCAGCAGAAACTCGGTATCCTCGACGGCCAGCAGCGAGCTGCGCGAGCCGTTCTTTGCAGGCGGCAGGGTCATATCGGCACGATCCGGACAATGTTTGCAAAACGGGAGGACGACAACACCGGCATGGGGATCGGCGTTCGGGACGCCGCCGTCAAGCCCTGACGCGCTCAGGCCCTGCGCGTCCGCGGGGCTGCGCCCGCCACGGCCGATGCCACGCCGTCGCCGATCAGCGCCTCGACGTCGGCCAGCGTCGGCAGCCCGGCCTCGTTGCCGAGATGCTGGATCTTGTGGGCGGAGGCCCCTTGCGCGAAGCGGAAGTGATCTTCCCAGCGTTTGCCCGGATCGGCGAGGTAGGAATAGACATACGCGCCGTGAAACACGTCGCCGGCGCCGCTGGTGTCGATGACCTTGTCGCGCGGCACCGACAGCGCCGCCATCCGCGCGACGCGGCCGCTCTCGTCGTACCACAGCATGCCGCGCTCGCCCTGGGTGACGGCGCCGATGCGGCAGCCGCGGCTCTTGAGATAGGCGAGCATGTCCTCGTCGGACAATTCCATCTGCTCGCACAGCCGCTCGGCGACCACCGCGATATCGATGTAGCGCAGCAGTTCGTCGGTGTCGCTGCGCAGGCCGCCGCCGTCGAGAGAGGTCAGGATGCCGTTCTCGCGGCAGAGTTTTGCATAATGCAGCGCCGCGTCGCCCTGATGGCCGTCGAGATGCAGCGCGCGGCAGCCCTTGATGTTGAGATGCGGAAACGGGTGCAGGTAGTCGTCGTCGCGACAGCGCACGATGGCGCGCTTGCCGTCGTTGGGCATGATGAACGACAGCGACGAGGAGCGCACCTTGCGCGGGTGCACCGGGATCGCGTACTTCGCCGCCATGTCCACGAACATGCGGCCGAGCCAGTCGTCGGCCAGCGTCGCGATCAGGTCGGGCACGATGCCGAGCCTGGCGCAGCAGAACGCCGCCGTCACCGCATTGCCGCCGAACGACACCGCGTAGGTGGAGGCGACGTGTTTCTCGTCGCCGGTCGGCATGTGGTCGGTGAGGAAGGTGACGTCGATATAGGTCTGGCCGATGAACAATGCCTGCATCGCATCGATGTCCGAAGTCTCGCCTGACAGGTGATGGGTTGGTCCGCCGGGGGCGGGGCGTCAATTCCAGAGATAGTGGAACGCCACGGCGATCAACACCAGGGCGATGAAGATGGGGGCGACCGGCAGGTCGCGCCGGCGAACGCCGGCCTCGGGCCTGGCGGCCGCGCGCTGCGGCGGCGGGCGCTTGAGCTCGGTGACATTGTCGGTGAACGGCGCCTCGGCGCGTTCCTCGGCGATCGACTTGACCGGCGGCGGCAGGCCGGCGCCGCCCATGGTCTCGAAATAGGCGGCATAGACCATGCGGATGGTTTCCTCGGCCGCCTCGCCGTGGTCCATGCGCTCGCATAGCGCCCGATAGCGCGCGATGAAGTCGCGGGCCTCGTCGGACAGGCCGTCGGCGCCGTTGAGCTTCACCATCATCTGCCAGGTGGCGAAGTCGGCGCGCGCCTTGGTGTCGGCGCGGCGGGCGATGAGCTTGTCGGAGGCCTTGATCACTTGCCGGTGTCCCTCAACTGCGACGGCAAGGTTACAAGGTTTGGGCGCGGTGAGAAAGCGACCTGACGACACGCCTCCCGAGCGTCCGGCGCAATCGTTTCGGCTAGCGTTGCGGCAGCGGAATGAACTCGGTTTCGCCGGGAACCGTATCGAACCGTCCGGCCTTCCAGTCTTCCTTGGCCTGCTCGATGCGTTCCCTGCGCGACGAGACGAAGTTCCACCAGATATGGCGCGGGCCGTCGAGCGCCTCGCCGCCGAGCATCAGGAAGCGCGCCGCGCCGCGGGCGCGGACGGTGATGCGGTCGCCGGGCCTGAACACCAGAAGCTGGCCGGGGCCGAAGACGTCGCCGGCGATGTCGACCTCGCCCTCGACGAGATAGATCGCGCGCTCCTCGTGGTCGGCGTCGAGCGGCACCGCCGCACCGGCCGCGAGCGCGACGTCGGCATAGAACATCGGGCTCGACGTGCGCACCGGCGAGGTGGCGCCGAGCACGCTGCCGGCGATCACCCGCACGGTCTTGCCCTCGCCGGTCACCACCGGCATCTCGTCGGCGCCGTAATGCTCGAAAGTCGGCGCGGTTTCCTCGTCCTTCGCGGTCAGCGCCACCCAGCTCTGGATGCCGAACAGTTTTGCGCCGGCGGTCCGCTGGTCCGGCGCGGTGCGCTCGGAATGGGCGATGCCGCGCCCCGCCGTCATCCAGTTGAGTTCGCCGGGACGGATCGGCAGCACGGTGCCGAGCGTGTCGCGGTGCATGATCTCGCCCTGGAACAGGTAGGTGACGGTGGCGAGCCCGATATGCGGATGCGGCCGCACGTCGAGGCCGTTGCCGAGCAAGAACTCCGCCGGCCCCATCTGGTCGAAGAACACGAACGGCCCGACCATGCGCCGCTCGGCCGAGGGCAGCGCCCGGCGCACCGAAAAGCCGCCGATGTCGCGCGAGCGCGGCACCACGATCGTGTCGATCGCCGCGCACGAGCGCGCATCGCCCGGAACGGGATCAAGGGTCGGAAGCCAGCTCATTGCGGCCCTCCTGTCGGTTATGCGCCAGCCAAAGCTTTCGCCGCTCACGCGGCGCCGGCCGCGATGGTGCGCAGCGCACGGGCGACCTCGGTGACGCGCCTGCCCTGGAAGCGGGCGACGGCGAGATCGTCGTCGGTCGGCGGCGTCGCCTGGTTGAACGACACCGACGAGGCGCCGTAGGGCGTGCCGGCCTTGAACAGCGAGGCATCGGCATAGCCGGTCGGCACGATGATCAGGCCGAGATGCGCCATCGGGTTGTACAACGACAGCAGCGTCGATTCGTTGCCGCCGTGCAGCGTCGAGGTCGAGCCGAACACGCTGCCCGCCTTGCCGTTGAGCTTGCCCTGAGCCCACAGCCCGCCGAGGCTGTCGATATACGCCTTCAGCTCGGAGGTGACGGAGCCGAACCGGGTCGGCGTGCCGAACACGATGGCGTCGGCCCACAGCGCGTCGTCCGGAGTCGGGGCCTCATAGCGGGCGTTGAGCGCGGCGGCCTGCTCGGCCCAGCCCGGCGCCTGCGCCATCACCTCGGGGCCGACCACCTCGCGGGCGCGGCGCATCCGCACCTCGCCGCCGGCCGCGCGCGCGCCTTCGGCAACGGCCTTGGCCAGCGCCTCGGTCACGCCGGAGCGGGAATAGAATGCGATCAGAACCTTGGGCTGAACCTTGGGCTGAACATTGGGCTGAACCTTGGGCTGGGACATGGCGGGCCTTTCGTCGTCGTCGTCGTTGGAGGTAGGACGAGAGTATGGCGTTGTCTTCATTCTGAAAAGCTGGATAATATAGATTATATTGATCGATATTATCGAACGATAGAAGCCCGATGCCGGACCCGCGCCCGCCGACCCTCGACCAGCTCGTTGTGTTTCTCGCCATCGTCGAGGCCGGCAGCTTCGCCGCCGCCGCGCGCCGCCTCGGGCGCGCCACCTCGGTCGTCAGCTACACCATCGCCAATCTCGAAGCCCAGCTCGGCCTCGCCCTGTTCGACCGCGCCGGCGCCCGCACGCCGCGGCTGACCGAGGCCGGCCGCGCCGTCTTAAGCGACGCCCGCAGCGTCGGGCTCGCGGTCGATGGCCTGATCGCCAAGGCGCGCGGGTTGCAGGCGGGGCTCGAGGCCGAGGTGGCGTTGGTGGTCGATGTCATGGTGCCGATGCAGACGCTGGTCGACGCCTTCGAGGCGTTCTCCGCCGCCTTCCCGACCGTGCCCTTGCGGCTCTATGTCGAGGCGATGGGCGCGGTGACGCAGACGGTGCGCGACGGCATCGCCGGCGTCGGCCTGTCGGGGCCGCTCGACCGCGGGCTGGAGGGCATGGCGCACCGGCAGATCGGGGCCGTGCGGCTGGTGCCGGTGGCGGCCCCCACCCACCCGCTTGCCCGCAACCGCAGCCGGACGCCGGCGGCGGAGGCGGGCAAGCATTTGCAATTGGTGCTGACCGACCGCTCGGCGCTGACCGCCGGGCGCGACTTCGCGGTGCTCGCGGCGCAGACGTGGCGGCTCGCCGATCTCGGCGCCAAGCACGCGCTGCTGCTGGCCGGCATCGGCTGGGGCAGCATGCCGGAAGCGATGGTGCGCGACGATCTCGCGAGCGGCCGGCTGGTGCGGCTCGATCTCGATGCCTGGGACAACACGACCTATCCGCTGCAGGTGGTGCACAAGCGCGCAGCCCCGCCCGGGCCGGCATCGCGCTGGCTGGTCGAGCGCATCGA
>JBDHSY010000268.1:0-4882 GCA_039808405.1 Xanthobacteraceae bacterium | reverse complement strand
GTTTGCGTGTTCCAGCGCTTGAAGCGAGGCGCGTCCGCAACGGTCAATGACACTTGCGCGACAGCGGACGCCGCAACCCGCCGGCCGCCTGCATCCGCGCGGCAACACTGCGAATGAATCGTGCGCGCCGGCGCCCGCGCCATCTGGACAAGCATCGGCCTTCTGCAACACGCTGTCCGCGGCGAATCGAAAGGACGCGCGATGAGGCTTGCAACCGGTCTGATGGCGATTGCGCTGTTGTGCGGCAGCCTCGCGGCCGCCGGAGCAGCCACGCGCATTGCCGACGACCGCGGCGGCCGCATCGGCACCTACCTCGACCGGTTCGAAGAACTGGGCCAGTCCGGCGACACGGTGATCATCGACGGGCTGTGCGCCTCCGCCTGCACGCTGGTGCTGGGCACGGTGGCGCGCGACCGCATCTGCGTGACGCCGCGCGCGCGGCTCGGCTTTCACGCAGCCTGGGACATGGGCGCGCACGGCCGCCCGGTGACCAACGCCGAGGCGACGCGGCTTCTGCTGGCGATGTATCCCGCTCCGATCCGGCGCTGGATCGCGCGCCACGGCGGCTTGCGGCGACAGATGATCTTTTTGAGCGGGCGCGATCTCGACCGCCTGTACCGTCCCTGCCCGCTCGACAGGCAGGCCCGCCTGACGCCGCCGCGCGACGCGGCCGCCGGCCAGTAGCGAAGCACCGCCTCCGTCCGATCAGCGCCCGATCAGCCCAACGTGACCGCCGCGCAGGAGCGCGAGCCTTGCCGGCCGCGCGCGACCGTCCTATGTGGAACGCGCGGCGCAAGGGCCGTCGCGCACCGGATTGTTGTTTTGACGCGTTTTCTTAACGCGAGCCGATTTCCACTTCGCTTGAAAGCGCTCTAAAGGGTCCCGCATGGCGGCGAAACTCAATCGCTCGATCGTTATCGTCGCCTCGTTCGGCTTCAGCCTGATCGTCGGGCTGGTGCTGGTGCTGAGCCTGACGGGCACGTTCCGCACCGTTACGGCGCCGGCGGCGATCGGCGGCCCGTTCCAGCTGACCGACAACACCGGCCAGCCCGTCACCGAGAAAAGCCTGCAGGGACGCCCGAGCCTGATTTTCTTCGGCTTCACCCACTGCCCCGACGTCTGCCCCACCTCGCTGTTCGAGATGTCGGAAGTGCTGCGCGCACTCGGCCCCGACGCGGCGCGCGTCAACGCCTATTTCATTTCCGTCGATCCCGAACGCGATACGGTGGCGGCGATGAAGGACTACCTGTCGAGCTTCGACCCGCATCTCAAGGGACTGACCGGCAGCCCCGAGGCGATCGCGCAGGTGCTGACGGGCTACCGGGTCTACGCCAAAAAGGTCCCGCAGAAGGACGGCGACTACACCATGGATCACACCGCGCTGATCTACCTGATGGACCGCAAGGGCCATTTCGTAAAGCCGTTCGACCTCAAGCGGACGCCGGAAGAGGCCGCGGCCGAACTGAAGACCTATCTCTAGAACATTGTCTTCACGCCGACCGGCCGTCGCCGGGCCGAGCCGTGATCGGTCTTCTCCCAGCGGTAGGGATCCCGCAGCACCTGCGCCAGCGCGCGCCAGGCCGCGCACGACAGCCACAGCCAGTAGATCGGCGTCAGCAGCAAAACCCAGCCCTCGGCCAGCCGCCCGCGCCGGGCGAGCCCGATCAGCCCGACCGCGGCGGTGGCGACGTAGCCGGCGGCGATGGCGGCAATGTGCAACGATGCCAGCCCGCCCTTCGGCAACGCGAAGGCCGGCCAGCCGCCACCGGTGACCAGCCCGAGGACGATGCCGCCGAGCAGCAGCGGGTGGACGAGCGCGGTCAGCACATTGCCGCCGACCAGCAGGTTCAGCGTCAACCAGCCGCGCGCGCCGGCCTCGCGCCACAGCCGGCGGGGCTCGCGCATATGCACCGCCCAGGTCTTGAGCCAGCCCTTCATCCAGCGGGTGCGCTGGCGCAGCCACGGCGCAAAGCGCACCGGCGCCTCTTCGTAGGTGGTCGAGGCGAACGTCACCGCGCGGTAGCCGAAGCGTGACAGCCGCATGCCGAGGTCGGCATCCTCGGTGACGTTATAGGGGTCCCAGCCGCCGACCTCGCGCAGCACCTCGGTGCGAAAATGGTTGGAGGAGCCGCCGAGCGGCAGCGGCAGGCCGAACGCCGCGAGCCCGGGCAGGAAGGCATCGAACTGGCCGGCATATTCGACACCGAACATCCGCGCCAGCCAGCCCTCCTGCGTGTTGTCGATGCACAGGCTCGCCTGCGCGCAGGCGACGTCGCGGCCATGCCGGCGGAACGCATCGAGCGCGGCGCGAAGCTGGCCCGGATCGGGCAGGTCCTCGGCGTCGAACACGGCGACAAAGCTGCCGTGCGCGAACGGCAGCGCGCAGTCGAGCGCCTTCGGCTTGGTGCGCGGACCGCCGCGCGGCGCGACGATGACCTGAAGGTGCGGCATCGCCCCGCGCCGAAGCCGCGCGCGTGCCAGCGCATCGCGCGTCTCGGGATCGTCGGGCTCGACGACGATCTTGATGTCGAGCTTTTCGCGCGGATAGTCGAGCGCGTCGAGCGCTCCGATCAGCGGCTCGACCGACGCGGCCTCGCGATAGAGCGCGACAATCACGCTGTAGACCGGCAGGTCGCGCTCGGCGAGGCGGCGGCGAGGCGCGTCCGCGCGCGGCACCGGCACGGCGGCGGCCGCGACCCGCAAGGCGGCGAAGGCCAGAAACCCGAGCGCCATCGCCGATCCGGCCGCATCGGCCGAGAGCGCCGGCGCGAGCGTGATCGGCAGCGCCAGCACCGTCGCGCGCATCAGCCGCCGCCAGCGCGAGGCCGGTCCATATCGCGTCGGCGCCGCCGACAAGGCGGGAAAGCGTCGCTGCAGCCCGTCGACGGCCGCCCGCGCCATCGCGCGGCCCGCCTGCCCCATCAGGAAGCGGTCGAAATCCGCCGCCGTGGCGAGACCGATGCCGGTTCGGCCGCCGCGCCGGCCGGCAAAATGCGAGGCCAGATAACGCGCGGCGGTGCCGCGCGGGGCGATCACCCAGGAGAGCTGGCCGGCCCGGCGCAGCGGCAGGATGCGATGCGTCGCCGCACGAACGAGATCGTCGTCACCGAGCGGGCAATCGGCGCGCCTCACGCCGTCGAAGCGTTCCACCGTCAGCCCGGTCTGGCGGGCGAGGTGGCGCAGATAGCCCGGCTCGTCGATGGTGCCGCGGGCGATCAGCACCCGCTCGGCCCCGACGCCCAGTTCGACGCCGCGCTGCGCCGCGGCCTGCAGCACGGCCGGTGCCAGCACGCCACGCAGGCAATCGAGTTCCGGCGCGGAGGCCGCGGCGGACGGCGGCGCCGGCGCCGGGCGCCCCGCGAGACGATAGGCCGGGCGGCCGGTCGCGCCTGGCGCACTCCGGCGGAGCGCAACCTGCGCACGACCGGGCGTCGCCGGTTCCAGGCCGCGTGCAACTCTCGGCCACTGCCTGCTCGCGCCCAAAGTCACGCTGAAGCCCCGCCCACTTCACGCTCGCACACCGCCGCGAATGGTCTATAAGGCCAAAATCGCGGAACGCCGTCATGCAACCACAGATAATCCCTGCCTTCAACATTCGGCGACGCCGACGAATCGCGGCCACGCTCGGCGTGGCGCTGGCGTTCGCCGTGACGGGCGCGGGCGTGCCGGCGGCCGCGCAAACGCCCGCCATCAAGATGCCGGCGGCAACGCAGGCCGTACCCGGCTTCTGGGACCCGCGGCGCCACCCCGAGCGCCCGGACCTGTCGCGCATCACCGTGATCCGCTTTCTCACCGAGACCGACTACCCGCCGTTCAACTATACCGGCCCCGACGGCAATCCGGCCGGCTTCAACGTCGATTTCGCGCGCATGATCTGCGAGGAGATCAAGGTCTCCTGCACCATCCAGATGCGCCGCTTCGAGATGCTGGCGGATGCGGTCGCCACCAATCGCGGCGATGCCGTGATCGCCTCGATCGCGGCGACGCCGGCCATGCGCACCCATCTCGATTTCACCGACCCCTATTACCGCGTGCCGGCGCGCTTCGTGGCGCTGCGCGAAGCGGCGGCGGCCGAGATCAAGCCGGAGACGGTCGAGGGCAAAAAGATCGGCGCCGTCAGCGGCTCGGCGCACGAAGCCTATCTGAAGGCCATGTTCACCGACGCCGAGATCGTCGGCTACCCCAACGACGACGCGCTGCGCGCCGCCTTGCGCAGCAAGGACGTCGATCTGATCTTCGGCGACGGCATCGCGCTGGCGCTGTGGCTGAACGGCACCGATTCCGCAAGCTGCTGCGCCTTCGCCGGCGGCCCCTTCACCGAAAGCCGCTATTTCGGCGAGGGCGTCGGCATCGGCGTGCGCAAGGGCAACGACCTTTTGCGCCAGGCCATCAACTGGGCGATGTTCCGGCTGTGGGAGAAAGGCCGCTACACCGAACTGTGGCTGCGCTATTTCTCGATCAATCCGTTCTAGAGCATGATCCCGAAAAAGCCTGCCCTCGGGCTTGACCCGAGGGTGGGAACCGGTTTTCGGACAAGATCATGCTCAGATAAAAGGATGAGCAACGAGCCTGATTCAAGGCAGTTGCAAGCGTCATGAGGGTTACGAATGTCCGATGAGATGCCGCTCGAGGGAAGCGAACTGCGCCGGCTCGCCGAACAGTCCGGGGCGTGGCCGTTCGAGCAGGCGCGCGCGCTTGTCGCGCGGCTGAAGAAGACGCCGAAGGACGAGGTGCTGTTCGAGACCGGCTACGGCCCGTCCGGCCTGCCGCATATCGGCACGTTCGGCGAGGTGGCGCGCACCACCATGGTGCGCCACGCCTTCCGGGTGCTGACCGAGGACAAGGTGAAGACGCGGCTCCTGTGCTTCTCCGACGACATGGA
>JBDHSY010000267.1:0-4886 GCA_039808405.1 Xanthobacteraceae bacterium | reverse complement strand
GACGTGCTGCGCGGCGTCTACGATGCGGCCGACGGCAGCCCCTTCACCATCCAGCTCGTCAACACCCACTACAGCGTTCTGCAGGAAGAAAAACTGCTGCGGCTGTTCCGCGCGCAGCGCCCGGCCGGGCTGATGGTCACCGGCATCAACCAGACGCCGAACTCGCGCGCGGTGATGCAATCGATGGATTGTCCGATCGTGCAGATCATGGAAACCGGCCCCGATCCGGTCGATATGATGGTCGGTTTCTCCCACAGCGACGCGGCTTTCTCGGCTGTCGCCCATCTTGTCGCCCAGGGCCGCAAGCGCATCGGCTTTCTCGGCGCGCGGATGGACCCGCGCGTCCAGCGCCGCCTCGAAGGCTACCGCAGCGCCATGAAGGCGGCGGCGCTGCTCGAGCCGCGCCTCATCCTGACGACGCCGACCCCGACCTCGGTCAGCGTCGGCGGCGTCCTGTTCGGCGACCTGCTGGCGCGCGCGCCGGACATCGACGCGGTATTCTGCATCAACGACGATATCGCGCTCGGCACGCTGTTCGAATGCCAGCGCCGGCAGATCGCGGTGCCCGACGATATCGCCATCGTCGGATTCAACGATCTCGAATTCATGGCGGCGGCGGTGCCCTCGCTGTCGAGCGTGCGCACCAACCGCTACGAGATGGGGCGCGATGCGATCGCCATGCTGATCGCCGCCATTGCCGGCGAGCGCCCGGCGCGGCCCGTGGTCGATCTCGGCTTCGAACTGATGGTGCGCCAGAGCTCGATGCCGCGGCAGCCGCCATAGGCCCGCGCGCTCTGGTTTTTTGGTAGCGTTGCCGTGAGCGCGGCGCTACGATGTGCCGCGCCCGGCCGGCGCCGGCGGTGGCCGCTCCGGGCGGCAGGCCGCGTCCGGCCTGGACTTGCGAGCTGCCGCCCTGCCCGCCCACGTGGCGCACCGCCGCGCGACTACCGGAGGATGCCATGACAACAGCCAATAACGGTGGCGCCGCCAGGCGGCGCCCGCTCCGCTCCAGCGCCTGGTTCAACGATCCGGACAATCCCGGCATGACCGCGCTCTATCTGGAGCGCTATCTCAACTACGGGCTGACCCGGGAGGAGCTGCAATCCGGCAAGCCGATCATCGGCATCGCCCAGACCGGCAACGACCTGTCGCCGTGCAACCGCCACCACCTCGATCTCGCCAAGCGCGTGCGCGAAGGCATCCGCGCCGCCGGCGGCATCACCATGGAATTTCCGACCCATCCGATCCAGGAGACCGGCAAGCGGCCGACCGCCGCGCTCGACCGCAACCTCGCCTATCTCAGCCTGGTCGAGGTACTGTTCAGCTATCCGCTCGACGGCGTGGTGCTGACCACCGGCTGCGACAAGACCACGCCGGCCTGCCTGATGGCAGCCGCGACCGTGAACCTGCCGGCCATCGTGCTGTCCGGCGGACCGATGCTCAACGGCTGGTTCAACGGCGAGCGCACCGGCTCCGGCACCGTGGTGTGGAAGTCGCGCGAGCGGCTCGCCGCCGGCGAGATCGACTACGAGGAGTTCATGGCGATCGTCGCCTCGTCCGCGCCCTCGATCGGCCATTGCAACACCATGGGCACCGCCTCGACCATGAACGCGCTGGCGGAAGCGCTCGGCATGTCGCTGCCGGGCTGCTCGGCGATCCCCGCGCCCTACCGCGAGCGCGGCCAGATCGCCTACGAGACCGGCGTGCGCGCCGTCGAGATGGTGTGGGAGGACCTGAAGCCCTCCGACATCATGACCCGCGAGGCGTTCGAGAACGCCATCGTCGTCAATTCGGCCATCGGCGGCTCGACCAACGCGCCGATCCATATCAACGCGCTGGCCCGCCATATCGGCGTCGAGCTCTCGATCGACGACTGGCAGACCTACGGCCACCACATTCCGCTGCTGGTCAACATGCAGCCGGCCGGGCTTTACCTCGGCGAGGAATTCCATCGCGCCGGCGGGGTGCCGGCGGTGGTGGCCGAACTGATGCGGCACAAGCACATCCACGAGGACGCGGTGACCGTCAACGGCCGCAGCATCGCAGACAACTGCCGCGAAGCGCCAAAGCCCGACAACGACGTGATCTGGAGTTATGAGACGACGCCGGTGAAGGATGCCGGCTTCATCGTGCTGCGCGGCAACCTGTTCGAGTCCGCGATCATGAAGACCAGCGTGATCTCCGAGGAGTTCCGCAACCGCTATCTCGCCAACCCCGACGATCCTGATGCCTTCGAGGGCCGCGCCATCGTGTTCGAGGGCCCGGAGGACTATCACGCGCGGATCGACGATCCGGCGCTCGCCATCGACGAGCGCTGCATGCTGTTCATCCGCGGCGCCGGGCCGATCGGCTATCCCGGCGGCGCCGAAGTGGTGAACATGCAGCCGCCGGCGGCGCTGATCAAACGCGGGATCTTGTCGCTGCCGTGCATCGGCGACGGCCGGCAGTCCGGCACCTCCGGCTCGCCCTCGATCCTCAACGCCTCGCCGGAAGCGGCGGCCGGCGGCGGGCTGGCGCTGCTGAAGACCGGCGACCGCGTGCGCATCGACCTCAACACCGGCGAAGCCAACATCATGATCTCCGACGACGAGCTGAAACAGCGCCGCGCCGATCTCGCCGCAAAGGGTGGCTTCCCCTACCCCGCGCACCAGACGCCATGGCAGGAAATCTACCGCAACACCGTTGGCCAGCACGCCACCGGCGGTTGCATCGAACTGGCCACCCGCTATCGCGACATCGCCGGCACCGTCGGCGTGGCGCGGCACAATCACTGACATCACAGGGAACACCATGACCGACAGGCTGAAGGGCAAGCGCGCCTTCGTCACGGCCGCGGCGGCCGGCATCGGCCGCGCCGCGGCGATTGCCTTCGCGCGCGAGGGCGCCCATGTCACCGCCACCGACATCGACGACAACAGCCTCGCCGCGCTGAAGCAGCAGGGCGTCGCCGAGGTGGCGCGCCGCGATGCGCGCGACCGCGCCGCGGTCGCCGCCATGGCGGCGCGCACCGGCCCGGTGGACGTGCTGCTCAATGCCGCGGGTTTCGTCCATCACGGCACCGTTCTCGACTGCTCGGAGGACGACTGGGACTTTTCCTTCGACCTCAACGTCAAGTCGATGCACCGCACGATCCGTGCCTTCCTGCCCGGCATGCTGGCGGCGGGCCAAGGCTCGATCATCAACATCGCCTCCGCCGCCGGCGTGTTCAAGGCGGCGCCCAACCGCTACGTCTATGGCGCGACCAAAGCGGCCGTCGCCGGGCTGACACGCGCCGTCGCCGCCGATTTCGTCGGCAAGGGCATCCGCTGCAACGCGATCTGCCCCGGCACTATCGAAACGCCCTCGATGCTCGGCCGCGCCGCGGCGCTCGGCGATGGCGGCCGCGAGATGTTCGTCAGCCGCCAGCCGATGGGGCGGCTCGGCACCGCGGAGGAAATCGCCGCCCTCGCCGTCTACCTCGCCAGCGACGAGAGCTCCTTCACCACCGGCGTCGCCCACATCATCGACGGCGGCTGGACACTGTAACGGGAGGGATCATGAACAAAATCGATCTCGGCGGGCGGATGGCCGTCGTCACCGGCGGCGCGCAGGGGTTCGGCCGCGCCATCACCGAGCGCTTCGTCGCCTCCGGCGCAAAAGTCGCGATCTGGGACCACGACCGCGCGCTGGCCGACAAGACCGCCAGCGAGATCGGCGCCGGCGTCATCGCGCTCGGCGTCGACGTCACCGATCCGGACGCCGTGGCGCGGGCACGCGACGCCACGCTCGCGGCGCTCGGCCGCATCGACATCCTGGTCAACAATGCCGGCATTGCCGGCGTCAACAGGACGGTGTGGGAGACCGACCTCGCCGAATGGCGCAAAGTGCTGCGCATCAACCTCGACGGGCCGTTCATCTGCTGCCAGGCCATCGTGCCCGGCATGATCGCGCAGAACTACGGCCGCATCGTCAACATCGCCTCGATCGCCGGCAAGGAAGGCAACCCCAACGCCGCGCACTACTCGGCCTCCAAGGCCGGGCTGATCGCGCTGACCAAATCGCTCGGCAAGGAACTGGCGGGCCACGACATCAGCGTCAACACGGTGACGCCGGCGGCGGCCAAGACCGCGATCTTCGACCAGATGACGCAACAGCACATCGACTTCATGCTGTCGAAGATCCCGCGCGGGCGCTTCGTCAAGGTCGAGGAGCTGGCGGCGATGGTGGCGTGGATGGCCTCCGAGGAATGCGCCTTCACCACCGGCGCCGTGTTCGACATCTCCGGCGGCCGCGCGACGTATTGACGTCGATTGGTGCCCTACCGGATTGTCATGGCCGGGCTTGCCCCGGCCATCCGCGTCTTCCTTAATGAACGGCCGTAAAGACGTGGATGCCCGCAACAAGTGCGGGCATGACGGCGGACAACGTAGAGCCAATCATCCCCTGCCCCCGCGCCGCATGAAGTCGAAGTCGCAACCCTCGTCGGCCTGCGTGATGGTTTCGCGGAACAGCCAGGCATAGCCGCGCTTGGCGCCCTCGGGCGCCGGCGGCGGCCGCCACGCCTTGCGGCGGCGCTCCAGCTCAGTATCGTCCACCACGACGTCGATGCGGCGGCCGGCGAGATCGAGCCGGATGCGGTCGCCGTTCGCCACCAGCGCCAGCGGCCCGCCGACCGCCGCTTCGGGGGCGATGTGCAGCACGATGGTGCCGAACGCGGTGCCGCTCATGCGCGCATCGGATATCCGCACCATGTCCTTGACGCCCTGCGCGGCGAGCTTTTTCGGGATCGGCAGGTAGCCGGCCTCCGGCATGCCCGGCGCGCCGCGCGGGCCGGCATTGCGCAGCACCAGCACGTCGTCGGGCGCAACGTCCAGCGCCGGATCGTCGATGCGCCGCGTCAGGTCCTC
>JBDHSY010000266.1:0-4904 GCA_039808405.1 Xanthobacteraceae bacterium | reverse complement strand
GATCTGCTGGTGAAGTTCTATGTCGAGAACGACACCGACATCGGCCATTTCGTCAACGAGAAGGTGCAGATCATTCCCGGCATCCAGGACACCCGCACCATCATCACCTTCAAGGCGTTTTGAGCGCATCGGGCCGGCCGGCGGTGCTGGCCGGGCGGTAACAGCCGGGAACCTCTCTCCCGCTCGCGCGTCTCCTCTGCCGGAGATGCCGCGCCCGCGCCATCTCCATGTCACGGGAGAGACGCCATGACCTTCAGGTCGCTTGCGGTGCCCGCCTTCGCCATTGCCGCCTGCATCGCCTTCGCAGCCCCCGCCACCGCCGAGGTGCTGACGATGAAAGTGCCGCTCAGCGGCGCCAACGAGGTGCCCGCCAATACCAGCGCCGCCAAGGGCGAGGCCGACGTCACCTTCGACACCGCGGCCAAGAAGCTCTCGTGGAAGGTCAGCTATTCCGGCCTCACCGGCCCGGCCACCGCGGCTCATTTCCACGGCCCGGCCGAGCCCGGCAAGAACGCGGCCGTCGTCGTGCCGATCCCCGCTCCGGGCCCGAGCGGCGCCGAAGGCAGCGCCACGCTGACCGACGCGCAGGCCGCCGACCTGCTTGCGGGCCGGTATTACATCAACGTCCACACCGCCGCGCATCCGGGCGGCGAGATTCGCGGACAGGTGAAAAAGTAACGCCGCTCAATCGCGGTCGAGTTCGCCGTAATGGCGGAAAATGCCGTCCTCGTTGAAGGGGATGCGGCGGTCGCTCGCAAGATAGGCAGCGATGCCGGGCCGCGCCGCGACCCGGTCGTGCAGCGCGACAAGGCCGCCGATATGCCGCTCGAACGCCGCCATGCGGCGCGGGAAGGCGTAGCGCAGCCCCTCGACGATCTGGAACAGCGACAGATCGACATAGGTGAGCCGGCGCCCGGCGATGAAACGGGCCTCGCCCAGAATTCCCTCGAAATAGCCGAGATATTTTGGCACGCGCTCGTCCCAGAACGCCTGCGTGCGGCGCTTCGCGGCGGCGCGCTGGTCCTCGTAGTAGAACGTCGGCCCGAGCGGATGGTGGGTGTCGTGCGCCTCCTGCACGAGGTCGGCGATGGTGAGCTGCAATTGGTGCAGCCAGAGCCGCTTGTCGTCGGCCCGCGGCGCCAGCGCGTGGCGCGGTCCGAGATAGAACAGGATGTTGGCGGTCTGGCCGATCACCAGCTTGCCGGCTTTCAGGAACGGCGGCGCGAAGGGCGGCGACGCGCCCTGCCCGCCGTCCATCATCGCCATCATGGCGGCGCTGCCGCCTGAGCCGCGGGCAACGTCGTCGTAATCGGCGCCCGCTTCCTCGAGCGCCAGGCGGACGAACTCGCCGCGGCCCTGAATACCCGGCCAGTAGTAGAGCTGATAGCGCATCGGCTTAAAATCCCCGTGCCGTGGCCCCGGCACCCGGCGCCGGGGCGGTGCCGGCATGATGCGCCGCCGCCGCAAGCGGCGCTATAGCGTTTCATGGTCTGGCGGAAGCGACGCCGCGCCGCAGCACCCCTCTCCCCGGCGGGGAGAGGTAATTCGTGGGGCGATTCCCTCTCACCCTGAAACGCGCTAAAGCGTTTTCGAGCGAAGTGGAAACCGGCCTTCGCCTGGCCATAGCCGGCTCCGGCCCGGCGACGGCCGGTTCGCGTGAAGAAAACGCGTCAAAACAATAATCTAGAGCTCCGCTTCTGATTCCATCAGAAGCGGAAAAGCGCTAGTTGGTCGCGAAGCAGTACAACAGGCCGTCGCCGCCGGTGGTGCGCAGGTCGGCCTGCGAACAGCCGCCATCCGGCCCGCGCGAGGGGTGCGACGAATTCCACGACTTCGCCGGCGGCTGCTCGTCCGGCCCCATGCGGTCGGAATGGCCGACCATGGCCGCGCCCTGCATGCTGCTGGTCCAGATCCGGCAGGTGCGGTCGGTGTCGGGCGGAAACGCGGTGCCGTCCGCCTGCGAGCCGGTCAGAATGTCGTGCCGGTTCGGCGTATCGCCGCGCCCGTTGATGACCTCGCCTGTCTCGCTGAGCGCGGCCTGCTTGGTGAGCTTGTTGTCGCCGTGCAGTTCGGCAACATCCTTGGCGATGGTCTCGCCCTTGGCGTTGACCCACGGCCCGGAGCCGATGCGGTCGCGGGCGTTGACGGCGGGCTGGCCGTCAGTTCCTTGCGTCGACAGGTAGGCGCGCCACGTCTTGCTGCCGACGCCGGCGGCCTGGGCCAGCGTCTGGCAGTGATTGTCGGCGCCGGCGAGACCGCCGAGGTTGCCGCCATTGCCGATGCCGCGGCTGGTGACGAAGAAGCTCATGGCGGCCGGTTGCGCCGAAGCGGCCTCGGCGCCTGCAAGCAGCGCGCCGGCCGCCGACAGGCCGAAACAAAGGCAGGCACGCAACGCCGTCGTGGACAGGATCGTCATCGTTTCCTCCGTTTGGGTTCGCTTTCAGGTCCGGTCGTGCGGCTATCCCGCTCAAGGCCGCATCCCGCCACGACAAACGCCGTCCCGGTTCGACGCCGCAGCACCCAAACGGTTCCGCGACGCCAGTCCCTCCGGAAACGACGAGGGCGCGGCGGATGATCCGCCGCGCCCTCGACCGTTCATTCCGGCGAAGCGGTCGCCTCGCATCACGCCTGCTGGATCGCGGCCAATTCCCAGTTGCCGCCGCGCGGGCGCAGGAAGGTCCACACCTCGGTGGCCTCGACCGGCGTATCGCCGCCCTCGACCAGCCGGTTGTCGCCGCGCGCGAACGTCTTGTCGATCAGCGAGAAGCGCATGGCGACCGTGGCATAGTCGTCCACCCCTTCGCGCCAGGCTTCGGCCAGATCGCCCTGCAGCAGCTTGACGTCCGAGATACGGTTGACGACGCCCTTCTCCTTGTTCTCGGCAAGGTCGTGAGCGAAGTACGATGCCATTTCCGGCGTGGTGAGCTTTTCGAGCCGCGCCATGTCCTCGTTCGACCATGCCTCCTGCACCTCGCCGAGCATGCGCTCGAACGCGTCGTAGTCCTCGGGCGCGATCTCCAGCGGCGCGGTCTGTGCCGCCGCCGCGCCGAACCCGCCCGCGAGGCCGCCAAGACCACCACCAAGGCCGCCGCGCGCGGCAGGCGCCGCCGCGGAGGGAGCATCGAAATTCATCGGCGCGCCGGCCGGGCCGGCCGCCGGGGCGGCGTTGCGGTTGCGCCACCAGGTAAGCGCCAGTCGCACCACGATCACCACCAGCAGGATCTGCGCAATGAAGCCGAGCAGCCCGGCGAACGAACCGAGGCCGGCAAGGAAGCCGTTGCCAAACAGCATGCCGAAGAGGCCGGCGCCGAGGAAGCCGGCCGCCAGCCCGCCGATCAGGCCGCGCGCGCCGCCGAACGCACCGCCCTTGGCAGCGGCGGCCGGAGCGGCCGCGGCGGCACCGGGAGCGCCGGGCTGGGTGATGGTGCGCTGCATCGGCTGCGTCGCCCTGGGCGCCGTCTGCGTGACCGGAGGCGGCGCGAAGGTGCGGCTGCCGCGCGACCCGAACGAACCGCCGCGGCCGGCGCGCGCATCGGCGGCCGACGACAAGGCCAGCATGACCGGCAGCACAAGGGACAGCACGACGGCCAGCAGGCCGAACGTGCGCAGGCGGTTCCTCAAAAACATGGGCGCTCCTTCCACTCCCGCCCCAATGCGGGACCAGCGCGCCTAAAATGGCGATGCGGCGCAGCAATGAAAAGATGGCGCCGCCGACTATGGCTGCGGCGCGGCGTCGCGGAGGGTTTTGAGCCTCAAGCCGTCTGCCCGGCGCCCATGGTCTCCTTCACCGCCTCGACGAGCTGGCTCAGCGTGAAGGGTTTTGGCAGGAAGGCAAACTGCTCGTTGTCGGGCAGGCTCTTCTCGAACGCATCCTCGGCATAGCCGGAAACGAAGATGATCCTCAGGTCGGGATTGCGCTTGCGCATGGCGGCCAGCATCGTCGGGCCGTCCATCTCCGGCATCACCACGTCGGAGACGACGAGATCGATGGCCCCGTCCTGATCCTCCAGCACCTCCAGCGCCTCGATGCCGTTGGCGGCCTCGATCACGTTGTAGCCGCGCGAGCGCAAGCCGCGGGCGTTGAGCGCGCGCAGGCCCTCCTCGTCCTCGACCAGCAGGATGGTGCCCTGCCCGGTGAGATCGGGCGCGCGCGCCGCCGGCGCGGTGGCGGCCGGCGCCGTTTCCGGCGCGGGCCCGGGAGCGGCCGCGACGGCCGGCGCGACGTGGCGCGGCAGGAAGATGTGGAACGCGGTGCCCTCGCCCGGCTTCGAATCCACATAGATGAAGCCGTCGGTCTGCTTGACGATGCCGTAGACCGTCGAGAGCCCGAGCCCGGTGCCCTTGCCGACCTCCTTGGTCGAGAAGAATGGCTCAAAAATCTTGTCGACGACATCGGGCGGCATACCGGTTCCGCTGTCGATCACGTCGATGCGGACAAAATCGGCGGCCGGCAGGCCCTGATGCGCGAGCCGTCCCGCCTCGTCGGCCGTCACGTTGGCGGTCTTCACCGTCAGCCGGCCGCCGTCCGGCATTGCGTCGCGGGCGTTGACGGCCAGATTGACGATGACCTGCTCGAACTGCGAGACGTCGACCTTGACCGGCCACAGGTCGCGGCTGTGCACCACCTCGAGCTTGACCTTCTCGCCGATCAGCCGGCGCAGCAGCATGGTGAGGTCGGACAGCGCGTCGCCGAGGTCGAGCACCTGCGGGCGCATGGTCTGGCGGCGCGAGAACGCAAGCAACTGCCGCACCAACGTCGCGGCGCGCGTGGCGTTCTGCTTGATCTGCATGATGTCCTGGAACGACGGGTCGGTCGGCTTGTGGGCGTTCAGCAGGAAATCGTTGGCCATCATGATGGCGGAGAGCACGTTGTTGAAGTCGTGGGCGATGCCGCCGGCGAGCTG
>JBDHSY010000265.1:0-4910 GCA_039808405.1 Xanthobacteraceae bacterium | reverse complement strand
GGTACATGTTGAACAGCTCGCCCTCGTCGAGACCGAGGCTTTCGACGATGTACTGGAAGGTGTGGGTATGCACCGCTTCCTCGAATGCTTGCCGCAACAGGTACTGGCGGCATTCGGGATTGGTGAGGTGGCGGTAGATCGCCAGCACGATATTGTTGGCAACCAGCGACTCCGACGCCGCGAAGAAGCCGAGATTGCGCTTGATGGCGTGGCGTTCGTCGGCGGAGAGGCCGTCGCGCGACTTCCACAGCGCGATGTCGGCCTGCATCGGGATCTCGGTCGGCATCCAGTGGTTGTTGCAGCCGGCGAGATACTTCTCCCACGCCCAGCGATACTTCAGCGGCAGGAGCTGGTTGACGTCGGCGCGGCAGTTGATCATCGCCTTGTCGTCGACGGAGACGCGGCCGCCGTTGCGGTCGATGTCTTCCAGTCCGGTGGTGCTGGCGGCCGGCGGAGTGAGCGGCAGCGTGTTGCGGGCAATCGTTTCGGAAGACGGTTCGGACCAGTCGAGCATGGTGCAATTCCTTGAATTGGTGGTGACGGCTCCCCCTCCCCGCAAGCGGGGCGAGGTGAAGATCTCACTGGCACGCCTCGCAATCGGGATCGTCGATGCGGCAGGCCTTGGCTTCCGACAGCTCGGGCGCGGAGGCCGGCATCATGATCGGCGCATGCGCCGTCGCGGGCGCGGTGGAGACGGCGTTGAGCTTGCCGTCGGTGCCTTTGAGCGTCGATTTCTCGACGTGGGTCGCCGACAGCGAGCGCAGGTAATAGGTGGTCTTCAGGCCGCGCCGCCACGCCAGGCGATAGAGCGCATCGAGCTTCTTGCCGGACGGGTTGGCGATGTAGAGGTTGAGCGACTGCGCCTGATCGATCCACTTCTGCCGGCGCGCGGCGGCTTCCACCAGCCACGTCGCATCGATCTCGAAGGCGGTGGCGTAAAGCGCCTTGAGGTCGTCGGGCACGCGGTCGATGGTCCCCAGGCTGCCGTCGAAATATTTCAGGTCCGACACCATCACCTCGTCCCACAGCCCGCGCGCTTTCAGGTCGCGCACCAGAAGCGCGTTCACCACGGTGAAGTCGCCGGACATGTTGGATTTGACGTAGAGGTTCTGGTAGGCGGGCTCGATCGATTGCGACACGCCGCAGATGTTGGAGATGGTCGCCGTCGGCGCGATCGCCATCACGTTCGAGTTGCGCATGCCGACGCTGACGACGCGGGCGCGCAAAGCCTCCCAGTCGAGCGTGGCGGAGCGGTCGAGATCGACCGGCGTGCCGCGCGCCGCATCGACCAGCGCGAGCGAATCGAGCGGCAGCACGCCCTTCGACCACAGCGAGCCGTCGAAGCTCGGGTAGCGGCCGCGCTCGGCGGCGAGATCGACGGAGGCCGCGATGGCGTGGAAGGCGATCGCCTCCATGCTTTCGTCGGCGAACGCGACCGCCTCCGGCGAGGCGTAGGGCAGGCGCAGCATCTGCAGCGCATCCTGAAAGCCCATCAGGCCGAGGCCGACCGGGCGATGGCGCAGGTTGGAGCGGCGCGCCTCCGGGATGGTGTAGAAATTGATGTCGATCACGTTGTCGAGCATGCGCATGGCGGTGCTGACGGTGCGCTTGAGCCGCGCCCGGTCGAGGCCGTTGTCGGCGACATGGTTGACGAGGTTGATCGAGCCGAGGTTGCACACCGCCACTTCGTCGTCGGAGGTGTTGAGGGTGATCTCGGTGCACAGGTTCGAGGAATGGATGACGCCGACGTGTTGTTGCGGCGAGCGCAGGTTGCAAGGGTCCTTGAAGGTGATCCATGGATGCCCGGTCTCGAACAGCATGGTCAGCATCTTGCGCCACAGGTCGATGGCGCGGATGCGCTTGAATACCTTGATCTCGCCGCGCTCGGCTCTCGCCTCGTAGGCGGCGTAAGCCGCGGCGAAGGCGGCGCCGGTCAAATCGTGCAGATCCGGCACCTCGTCGGGCGAGAACAGCGTCCACGGGCCGTCCGCCTCGACCCGCTGCATGAACAGATCGGGCACCCAGTTGGCGGTGTTCATGTCGTGGGTGCGGCGGCGGTCGTCGCCGGTGTTCTTGCGCAGGTCGAGGAACTCCTCGATATCGACGTGCCAGGTCTCGAGATAGGCGCACACCGCGCCCTTGCGTTTGCCGCCCTGGTTGACGGCGATGGCGGTGTCGTTGGCCACTTTCAGGAACGGCACCACGCCCTGGCTCTCGCCGTTGGTGCCCTTGATGTGCGCGCCGAGCCCGCGCACGCGCGTCCAGTCGTTGCCGAGCCCGCCGGAATACTTTGCCAGCAGCGCGTTGTCCTTGATGGCCTTGAAGATGCCGTCGAGGTCGTCGGCGACGGTGGTGAGGAAGCACGAGGAGAGTTGCGGCCGCGTCGTGCCGGAGTTGAACAGCGTCGGTGTCGAGGCCATGAAGTCGAACGACGACAGCAGGTCGTAGAATTCGATGGCGCGCGCCTCGCGGTCGATTTCGCGCAACGAGAGCCCCATGGCGACGCGCATGAAGAACGCCTGCGGCAGTTCGATGCGCGTGCCGCCATCGTGCAGAAAATAGCGGTCGTAGAGCGTCTGCAGCCCGAGGAACTGCACGCTGAGGTCGCGCTCGGGCTTGAGCGCCGCGGCAAGGCGGTCGAGGTCGAAGCGGCCAAGCTCCGGGTCGAGCAGTTCGGCGGCGATGCCGGCCTTCACATAGGCCGGAAAATAGTCGGCGTAGGCTGACGCCATGTCGGCCTGCGAGGCCTCCGTCGGACGGCCATGCACGGCGGTGAGCGCCTCGCTGCGCAGCTTGTCGAGCAACAGGCGGGCGCTGGCATAGGTGTAGTTCGGCTCCTGCTCGATCAGCGTGCGCGCGGCCATGATGGTGGCGAGCGCGAGTTCGTTGCGGGTGATGCCGTCGTAGAGGTTGCGGCGCGTCTCCGCGAGCACGGCCTGCGCATCGACCCCGTCGAGGCCGGCGCAGGCCTCGTTGACGATCAGCGAAAGCCGCGCCTCGTCGAGCGGCCGCAGACTGCCGTCGGCGTGGGTGACATGCAGCGTTGTCGCCGGCGCTGCCGTCTCGGCCCTGGCGGCGCGCTCGCGGGCGCGCTCCTCGCGATAGAGCACGTAGGCGCGCGCGACCTTGTGGTGTTCGCCGCGCATCAAGGCCAGTTCGACCTGGTCCTGCACGTCCTCGATGTGGAAGGTGCGGCCCTCGCCGACGCGGCGGGTCAGCGCCGCCACCACGTCGGCGGTCAGGTGTTCGACGCTCTCGTGAACGCGGCGCGAGGCGGCTGCGGAGGCGCCCTCGACGGCGAGGAACGCTTTTGTCATCGCCACGGCGATCTTGCTCGCGTCGAACGGCGTCACCGCGCCGTTGCGTCGGATGATCTGGTAGCGCGGTTCGTTTGCGGCCGACGCGGCAGCGGGCTGGGCGCGGGACGGCCCCCCCGGCGTGTGGGACGTGGCGTCGTGGTCGAGTGCGAGAGACATGCGGGACCCCCAAAGAACGATGAAGCCGAAGAAGGGGGCCGAAGGTCGCCGCGACGGCCGGCACATGCCGGCAGCCCACCGCAAGCGGCCATCGGGGCACCCCGCCCGAGGACGTGACAGGTGGCGCGGCAGGTTTCCTGGCTCGCAGCTCCGGCGCCGGGTCCGTGCCTTCCCGGGCAAAGCCCAGTGGCTGAAATTCGGACGCGGCTTGCTGCTTACAGTTGCGGGGGCAGCCCCGGACTAGCCGCCGCATGGCGGAGCACCGGGTTCCCTTTTACCCCTGAGTCTAGCGGCTCATGGGCACCGAGACACCATATATTGTAACTATGCGGCGATTCGAGCGGCGGCTCAAACGATCTTTTTGCGCCCGAGTGCGAAAAAGCGCTTGACGCGCATTCGCGCCGCGCCGCCGGCGGCCTGGCGTCGGGCGAAGGCTGGGGACGGTCAGTGGATATCGTCGGGGCGGGCGAGGGCCGCGCGCAGCTTGTCGAGCGTGAAGGCGGGATCGCGGGCGGCGGCGAGGATCGGCGCTTCACGGCGCGCGCACAGTTCGGCGGCATCCGGCACCTTGGCCGCCACCTCGTGCGGGATCACCACCGCGCCGTGGCGGTCGGCGTGGACGAGATCGCCGGAGCGCACCGTCATGCCGGCCACCGTCACCTCGCCGCCGAAGCCGTCCAGATGCACATGGGCGTGCGAGGGGCCGATGCCGCCGGCCAGGGCCTGAAAGCCGTCCGCCCATTGCGGGATGTCGCGGATCGAGCCGTCGGTGACGACGCCGAGCGCGCCGAGCGCCTTGTGGATCGCGCTGTTGACCTCGCCCCAGAACGCGCCGAAGCCGGCGTTGGCGCCGTCGAGGTCCTGAATGACGACGATGCGCGGCCCCGCGCCGCTGCCGACGTAGTCGTAATAGGCCATGCGCCGCGCTTTCAGCTCCGCCGGCGACGACGTCGGTGCGACCGAGGCGCGAATGGTCGCGGTGCGGGCATAGCCGACGATCGGCGGCAGGTCGGGGAACGGGCAGACCAGCGGCCGCACGGTGAAGCCGGTCAGCCGCCGCGCCGGAGCGACGATCTCGAGCGCGTTGCAGACGGTCGGCGTGTCGTAGCGGCCAAGCGTATCGAGCAGCGCCTGCGGCAGCGGACGAAAGGGGGAATCGCTCACGGCATCGCCTCCGGTCGTGGACGACCGCGACAATGCCGCGCCATCCGCGATGCGGCAAGGCGTGCCGTGGCACGCCTGCCGTGTCGGGTCTGCAAACAGATGCCGGTCAGCGCAGGTTGATCGAGCCGCCGGTCGAACGGCTACCGCCGAAGCCGCCGCCGTACGATCCGCCTCCGCCGCGCAGGATCGGGCCGCCACCGGTCGGACCCATGCCGATTCTCATTGGCGGTTCGGGCGAAAAGCTCACGTTGCGCCTGGTGGCCGAATTCG
>JBDHSY010000264.1:0-4924 GCA_039808405.1 Xanthobacteraceae bacterium | reverse complement strand
TTCAAGCCGGAGCGGGACGGGCTGTTCTGCGCCCGCATCTTCGGGCCGATCAAGGACTACGAGTGCCTGTGCGGCAAGTACAAGCGGATGAAGTACAAGGGCATCATCTGCGAGAAGTGCTCGGTCGAGGTGACGCTGTCGCGCGTGCGGCGCGAGCGCATGGGCCATATCGAGTTGGCGGCGCCCGTTGCCCACATCTGGTTTTTGAAGTCGCTGCCGTCGCGCATCGGCCTGCTGCTCGACATGACGCTGAAGGATCTCGAGCGCATCCTGTACTTCGAATATTACGTCGTGCTGGAGCCCGGCCTGACCGCGCTCAAGGACCGCCAGCTCCTGAGCGAGGAGGAGTATCTCCGCGCGCAGGACGAGTACGGCCAGGATTCGTTCACCGCGATGATCGGGGCCGAGGCGATCCGCGAGATGCTCAAGAGCCTCGACCTCGCCAAGCTCGAGGGTGAAATCCGCGCCGAGATGGCGGCGACCGAGTCCGACATCAAGCACAAGAAGCTCGCCAAGCGGCTGAAGATCGTCGAGGCGTTCCGCGTCTCCGGCAACAAGCCGGAGTGGATGATCTTGACCGTGGTGCCGGTGATCCCGCCGGACCTGCGGCCGCTGGTGCCGCTCGACGGCGGGCGCTTCGCCACTTCCGACCTCAACGATCTCTACCGCCGCGTCATCAACCGCAACAACCGCCTGAAGCGGCTGATGGAGCTGCGCGCGCCTGACATCATCATCCGCAACGAAAAGCGCATGCTGCAGGAAGCGGTCGATGCGCTGTTCGACAACGGTCGCCGCGGCCGCGTCATCACCGGCGCCAACAAGCGGCCCTTGAAGTCGCTCGCCGACATGCTGAAGGGCAAGCAGGGCCGCTTCCGCCAGAACCTGCTCGGCAAGCGCGTCGACTACTCCGGCCGTTCGGTGATCGTCGTCGGTCCCGAACTGAAGCTGCATCAGTGCGGTCTGCCGAAGAAGATGGCGCTCGAACTGTTCAAGCCGTTCATCTATTCGCGGCTCGACGCCAAGGGTCTCTCGACCACCGTCAAGCAGGCCAAGAAGCTGGTCGAGAAGGAGCGTCCCGAGGTGTGGGACATCCTCGACGAGGTGATCCGCGAGCACCCCGTGCTGCTCAACCGCGCGCCGACCCTGCACCGTCTCGGCATTCAGGCATTCGAGCCGACGCTGATCGAGGGCAAGGCGATCCAGCTTCATCCGCTGGTCTGCGCCGCCTTCAACGCCGACTTCGACGGCGACCAGATGGCCGTGCACGTGCCGCTGTCGCTGGAAGCGCAGCTCGAGGCGCGCGTCCTGATGATGTCGACCAACAACATCCTGCATCCGGCCAACGGCCAGCCGATCATCGTGCCGTCGCAGGACATCGTGCTCGGCCTCTACTACCTGTCGATCATGCGCGAAGGGCTGCCCGGCGAGGGCAAGGTGTTTGCCAATCTCGCCGAGCTGGAGCACGCGCTCCATGCCAAGGCGCTGCACCTGCACACCAAGATCAAGTATCGCTGGGTCGGCAAGGATGAGAACGGCAAGCCCAAGATCGAGCTGATCGAGACCACGCCGGGCCGCGTCATGCTCGGCCAGGTGCTGCCCAACTCGACGAAGATTTCGTTCGCGGCCATCAACAAGCTGATGACCAAGCGCGAGATTTCCGGCGTCATCGATCAGGTCTACCGCCACTGCGGCCAGAAGGAGACGGTGATCTTCTGCGACCGCATCATGGCGCTCGGCTTCTACAACGCCTTCAAGGCCGGCATCTCGTTCGGCAAGGACGACATGGTGGTGCCCGGCGGCAAGTGGAAGGTGGTGGACGACACCCGTTCGCTCGCCCGCGAGTTCGAGCAGCAGTACAACGACGGCCTGATCACGCAGGGCGAGAAGTACAACAAGGTGGTCGACGCCTGGTCGAAGGCGACCGAGAAGATCGCCGAAGAGATGATGAAGGAAATCTCCGCGGTGAAGAAGATCGCCAAGACCGGCGAGACCGCGCAGGTCAACTCGATCTACATGATGGCTCATTCCGGCGCGCGTGGCTCGCCGGCCCAGATGCGCCAGCTCGCCGGCATGCGCGGCCTGATGGCAAAGCCGTCGGGCGAGATCATCGAGACGCCGATCATCTCCAACTTCAAGGAGGGGCTGTCGGTTCTCGAGTACTTCAACTCGACCCACGGCGCCCGCAAGGGCCTCGCCGACACCGCGCTCAAGACCGCCAACTCCGGCTATCTGACGCGGCGCCTGGTCGACGTGGCGCAGGACTGCATCATCACGCAGGACGACTGCGGCACCAAGCTCGGCATCAAGATGCGGGCCATCATCGATGCCGGCACCGTGGTGGCGACACTGGCCTCGCGTATTCTCGGGCGCACCGCGGCCGAGGACCTGCGCGATCCGGCAACCAACAAGGTGCTGATCAAGCGCAATACCTTGATGGAGGAGAGCCACGTCGACGCCGTCACCAAGGCCGGCATCCAGGAGGTCAAGATCCGCTCGGCGCTGACCTGCGAGCTGGTCAACGGCATCTGCGCCAAGTGCTACGGCCGTGACCTCGCGCGCGGCACGCCGGTCAACCACGGCGAGGCGGTCGGCGTCATCGCCGCGCAGTCGATCGGCGAGCCGGGCACGCAGCTCACTATGCGCACGTTCCACATCGGCGGCGCGGCGCAGATCAACGAACAGTCGTTCGTTGAATCGAGCTTCGACGGCAAGGTGGTGATCAAGAACCGCGCGGTGGCCCGCAACTCCGAGGGGCACCTGCTGGCGATGGTGCGCAACATGGTGGTGGCGGTGGTCGATCCCGACGGCACCGAGCGCGCCACCCATCGCATCCAGTACGGCGCGCGGTTGCGCGTCGACGAGGGCGACACCATCAAGCGCGGCCAGCGCATCGCCGAGTGGGATCCCTACACCCGGCCGATCCTCGCCGAAGTCGATGGCACCATCGGCTTCGAGGATCTGGTCGAGGGGCAGTCGGTGTCCGAGACGCTCGACGAGGCCACCGGCATCACCAAGCGCATGGTGATTGACTGGCGCTCGACGCGCGGCGGCGCCGACTTGCGCCCGGCGATCGTCATCAAGGGCAAGGACGGCAAGGTGCTGAAACTGCCGCGCGGCGGCGATGCCCGCTACCTGCTGTCGGTCGATGCCATCCTCTCGGTGGACCTCGACGCCAAGGTCAAGGCCGGCGACGTGATCGCGCGTATCTCGACCGAAAGCGCCAAGACGCGCGACATCACCGGCGGTCTGCCGCGGGTGGCCGAGCTGTTCGAGGCGCGCCGGCCGAAGGATGCGGCGATCATCGCCGAGATCGCCGGCACCATCCGCTTCGGCCGCGACTACAAGAACAAGCGGCGGATCGCGATCGAGCCGGCCGAGGAAGGCGAGGAGGCGCGCGAGTACCTGGTGCCCAAGGGCAAGCACATCCACTTGCAGGACGGCGACATCGTCGAAAAGGGCGATTTCATCGTCGAGGGCAACCCGGCACCGCACGATATCCTGGCCATCAAGGGTATCGAGGAGCTGGCCGCCTATCTCGTCAACGAGATTCAGGAGGTCTACCGGCTGCAGGGCGTGCTGATCAACGACAAGCACATCGAGGTGATCGTTCGCCAGATGCTGCAAAAGGTCGAGGTCACCGATCAGGGCGAGACCGACATGATCGCCGGCGAGCAGGTCGACAAGATCGAGTTCGACGTGCTCAACGCCAAGGCCAAGGAGGAGGGCAAGAAGCTCGCCACCGGCACCCCGGTGCTGCTCGGCATCACCAAGGCGTCGTTGCAGACGCGCTCGTTCTTCTCGGCGGCCTCGTTCCAGGAGACGACACGGGTGCTCACGGAAGCGGCGGTCAACGGCAAGGTCGATCCGCTCGAAGGGCTCAAGGAGAACGTCATCGTCGGCCGGCTGATCCCGGCGGGCACCGGCGCCTCGATGGCCCGGATCCGCGAAGTGGCGATCAAGCGCGACAAGCTGATCCTCGACGAGCGTGCCAAGCAGGCGGCGATGGCGCCGCCGGCGCCGGAGGAGGAGCCGCTGGCGCTGCCGGTGCCCTCGGCCGAGTAAGCACCGCTCCGGCCACGGCCGGACAGGGACGAAACGGAAAAGGCCGGCGAAAGCCGGCCTTTTCTTTTGCCTTTTCGGGCGGCTGGCTGGCGGCTGCAAGGCGCTTCGTATGGAAGTACCGTCATGGCCGGGCTTGTCCCGGCCATCCACGCCTTTCTTCGGCAACCGCCGCCAGGACATCGATGCCCGCACCGAGCGTGGGCCTGACGCCGGAGGGGCGGATGGACTTTTGGTTCAAGCCGTTCGAAAGGCTTCGGCCGGGGCAGGGAGGCCGGGCGGGAGACCACAGCCCGGGAATATTTTGAGGTCCCGGCCGGCCGGTCGATTTTGTTCATCTTCCCTTCAGGTCCCCGGGCGCTTTCGTAAGGGGCCGGGCGTTGTGCGTTGAATCGCTGGTTCGACCCCCCGGCAGGCCGTCACGGCGGGCTGTTCCTGCGGCCGTTTTGCCTTTTGGGGGCGTTCAAGGTCCATCATGCTTGATCTTGCGATTGTCGGAGGCGGCCCGGGCGGGCTGATGAGCGCCTGGCACCTCAAGAGGAAGCTCGGCGATCTGTGTCGCATTACGATTTTCGAGGCGTCCGACCGGCTCGGCGGCAAAATCGTCTCGCGCCGCTTCGAGGCGGCGCCGGCGCTGTACGAGGCCGGGGTCGCCGAAATCTACGATTATTCGATGACCGGCCCCGATCCCTTGCGCGAGCTAGTCCAGCACCTCGGGTTGCAGACGATCCCGATGGATGCCAGCCAGGTGGTGCTCGACGGCGAACTGCTCGATGACGTGGACGGCATGCGGGCGCGTTACGGCGAGGCCACGGCCGACGCCATCGCGGCGTTCCGCAGGCGCTGCGCCGGGATGGTGTCGCCG